>JARLGT010000015.1 GCA_031292615.1 Coriobacteriia bacterium
GCCCAGGAGCTCGACACGTTCGGCTATTACATCTTCACCGTCGACGGCGCCCGCGTGACTGTCGACTTCTACTCCTCCACCATCGGCATGCCGTACGGTTCGCCGGTGGGCAACGAGAGCAAGCTCGTCAACTCGCCCACCAGCGTCCACTTCTACCGTCGTGAGCGCTTCGGCTACAGCCTCAACGGCAAGGAGTTCGTCGTCGCCCAGGGCGCGTCCTACACGTCGGTCCACGACAGCTTCCACGGCACGGTCGCTGCCATCCTGAGCGGCACCAACGGCAGCACGGGCACCGATCGCGCAGCACGTCCGCTGGTCAAGACCGTCGACACCGGCTGGTCGTACCCGGGCAAGAAGGACGACGCGCTGGCCAGCCACGTGCTGACGCTGTGGGGCATGGCCGACAGCCTCTCGCTGTGGGACGAGTCGCTCGGCGCCACGCTGGGCATGCTTCCCAACGCGGACCGCACCGAGCAGGCCGACACCTACACTCTTTCGATCAGCTACGACGACCTCGCTGCGCACGGTCAGCAACTCAGCAACGGGAAGTTCGGCGTAGCCACCCGCGATGCCAACGGCCACTGGGTCAAGGCGGTGTCGAAGAACTTCGGCGGCACGACGCACTTCGTCCTCGGCCCGTGGAACTCGAGCTACGGCCTGGGCACCTACGGCATCGACCAGAGCACCAAGACCGCATGGGCAGTCGTCAACTACGACGGCGACTTCGCGGTTGCCAAGGGCCTCTAGCGGCTGCGCAACCCACCACACGGGCCGCCGCCACAATCGCGGACGTGCTCGATTCGCACGGCGAAGGGGCTCCGGACGTCGGCCGGGGCCCCTTCGCGTGGGTGCCAAGACGGACAGACCGGTGGCTGCAGAGAGAGGGCCCCCCCGTGAGGCGCCGTAGGGACACCCCATGCCGAGACGAGAAGGGTCAAGCGATGATCAAGCGCGTGTACTTCATGCGCCACGGCGACGCCGGCGACAAGCGTGCATGGGAGGGCCCGGATACCGAGCGACCGCTCTCCGAGCTGGGAGTCGCACGAACCGAGGCTGCCGCCCGGCATTTCGTGCAGACTGGATTCCGCCCCAGCAAGATCCTTACGAGCCCGCTCACCCGCGCTCTCCAGACGGCCGAGATCGTCGCCGCCGCACTCGAGGCGTCGAAGCTCGTCCAGATCGACGACGTCCTGGCGCCCGGCTTCGATATCACCGGGTTTCGCCGCATCCTGAAATCCAACGCCGATCAGGACCGGCTGCTTCTCGTCGGACACGACCCCGGGCTTTCGAACGTCATCGAGGCCACCATGGGCGGTGGCTCAATCGTCCTGAAGAAGGGCGGAATCGCGCGTCTGGACATCGACGACCCCGGCGTCCCTACCGGGCATCTGGTGTGGCTGGCGTCGCCTTCGTCTTTCGCAAGCCAAGGCTCGATGCAAGAGAGCGCCTCCGACCCGGCGGCGGCGACCGCAGCGGATTCGGAGGCGTAGGTAGCGCAGTGACTCTGCCGCTCGCGCGGGCCTAGCCAAACGCACCGTTCACGTACTCGGCGCACTCCGGGCTGACCGGCGCCTCGAACACCTGAAGCGCGTCGCCGAACTCGAGCAGGCGTCCCATCAGGAAGAAACCCACCTTGTCCGAGATACGCTTCGCCTGCGCCAAGTTGTGCGTGACGATGACGATCGTGTAGTCGGTCGACAGCTCGAGCAGCAGTTCTTCGATGCTCGCGGTCGAGATCGGGTCGAGCGAGGCGCATGGCTCGTCCAGCATGATCACGGCCGGCTTGACCGCGAGTGCCCGAGCGATACACAGCCTCTGCTGCTGACCGCCAGAGAGCGCCAGCGCCGAGTCCTTAAGGATGTCCTTCACTTCGTCCCACAGGCTGGCGTGCTTCAGAGCCTGCTCGACGATGGCATCCAGTTTGGCGCGGTCGGTCCGACCCTGGTGCTCCCGAACCGCAAGCGCGATGTTGTCGTAGATCGACATCGGGAAGGGGTTGGGCGACTGGAAGACCATGCCCACGGACCGGCGCAGAGCCGTGATGTTCACGTTCTTGCTGCGAATGTCCTGGCCGGCCAGCTTGATGCTTCCCGTCATCCTGAACGACGGTATCTCGTCGTTCATGCGGTTGAGGCAGCGAAGCGCCGTCGACTTCCCGCAGCCAGATGGGCCGATGAAAGCGGTCACACGCCGCTCGGGTATATCGAGCGACACATCGTGCAGGACCTTCTTGTTCCCGTAGGTCGCGTCGAGACCAGCAATCTCGAACACGGCTGGAACGTCGGTGGAGCGGACGCGCGGTGCGGTGGAATTGAGCATCCCCTCCAATGCCGACAGGGTCGTATTTGGGTTCACTGTCATCGGGCTGTCGGTCATCGGTCCGGTCCTTTCGAAGACGTCCGAGGAGTGCTCGTCACTTGGGGACTACCGGCGCGCCATCTTGTTGCGCCGGAAGATCAGGGCTGCTGCGAGGTTGAATATCAGCACGATGCAGATCAGAACGAAGGCGGCGCCGAACGCGGCGACGGGAGAGTTGCCGTCACCGGCCGCCGAGTTGAAGTACGCGTAGGTCGTGAGTGTCGAGCCAGCGCCCTTGAGCACGGGCAGCCAGTTCCCGATCTGCCACCACTTGTCGACGGCCATAGTCATCGATCCGCCGAGGGTCAGCCAGACGATGGCCGTGTCGCCTGCGGCCAGGCCCATTCCAAGCACCACCGCTGTGGCGATGCCCGAGCGCGCGGCGGGGAGCACGACCTTGCTGATCGTGCGCCACTTGGTCATGCCCAGCGCGTAGGCGCCTTGGCGCAGGTTCGCGGGCACGTTGCGGATCGACTCCTCGGTCACCTTGATCACGAAGGGAAGGATGTGGATTCCCATGACGATCGAGGCCACGATGAAGGAGCGGCCAAAAGCCATCTTCCCGCCGGCGGTACCACTCGCCGACAAGAACTTGAAGAAGCTCATGGTGAACACGGCCAAGCCGAACATGCCGAAGACGACGCTGGGAACGCTCGCGAGCGTCTCAAGCCCGATTCGCACGATCCGGGTGATCCACCAGCGCTCGTCCATGTACTCGGAGAGGTAGATCGCGGCACCTATTGCGAGCGGGAGAGCAATCAAAATGCTGAACAGCACCAGGATGGTGGTGCCAACCATGGGTGTTCGAATTCCTCCAGCGTGGTTCTCCAACAAGCTTGCATCCGGGTCCGTGGTGAGGAAGGCCCAGTTGATCGCGTGCCAGCCCTGCCAGAAGAGATAGCCGATGATCCAGAGGCAGACGACCGCGACGATTGCCGACGCGATCCAGCACAGAGCCGTGCCGACGCGCGATCCGAAGGTGTGGCGTCCGCCGTCGTTGATTGCTTCCATGCTCTCCCCCTCCTAGATTGCTCGGTCGCTGGAGATGCCCATGCGACGATTGAATTGAGTGAACGACCAGCGCGCGACAAGACTCAGCGAGATGCTGAACAGCAGCAGAAGCGACGCGAGTCCGAACAGAGCGGCTGCCATGGCCGGGACGTCCATGGCCTCGCCGCCGTTCTCAACGATCGCCGAGGCCATCGTACGTATCGGCTCAAGAAGCATGTACAGCGGTCCGTGCGCGAGTGTGGGCACGAACGCGATGGCCCCACCAATCATGGAGATGGCGATTGCCTCGCCGATTCCGCGAGCTGCCGCCAGCACCAGGCCCGCGACCAGTCCGGGCGCTGCGGCCGGCAGTTGGATCCGCGTAATCGTGCGCCAACGGGTCATGCCAAGCGCAAGTCCGCCGTCGATGTAGGACCGCGGAATAGCACGCAGCGAGTCCGTGGCTACCGTCACGAAGAACGGCAAGATCATGAATCCGAGCACGACGATCGCCGCGAGGAGGCACGACCCATTGACCGGGATCTCCGTCACGACGTCCCCCGAGTTCGCGGGGACGAGATTGTTGGCGATGAAGGGCACAACCACCATCAAGCCAACGAGGCCAAAGACGACGGATGGGATGCCGGCGAGCAGTTGGATGACCGTCTCGAATGGGCTCTTGAGCCACGACGGTGCGAGTTCGGAGAGGAACACGGCGCAGCCAAGTCCCAGCACAAGCGAAAGGACGAGCGCCCCAAGTGTCGAGAAGATAGAGCCGGCGATGAGTTCCAATACGCCAAAGAACGCCTTCCCGCTCCAAGAGTCCTCAAGCTGCTGATCCCAGCCCTTCGACGTGATGAAGCGAAATCCCTCGGAGTGAAACACCGGCCAGGCCTTCTGCAGGACGAAGAAGATGAGCAGCGTGACCACGAGGCCTGAAAAGATCGCGGCGGCGCCCAGCACGTAGGGCATGTACGTGTCGCTCGCTGTACGGCTGACGGACTCCGTGAGGTTGATCTTGGAGGGGATGCCGGGCTCCAAGACGAGGGCTCCGCCATCGGTGTTTGTTGCCATCAAACGCTGCCTTCGAGGTCAGCCCGGAACGTCAAACCGGGCGGTGGGAGTTCACGTATCGCGGGAGTGCCGCCATCGCTGTGAAGGCGACGACGGCACTCCCGCGTGCGATTGATGCGAGAGCTCGGTAACTGACCTAGTGGAGCGGCAGGTAGTGCTGGCCGCTGCAGTAGGCCTGACCGGCGCCCAGGCACCAGTTGATGAAGGTCGCGGCGTTGCCTGCAGGCGCGCCAACCGTTACGTAGTAGAGCGGGCGAACGTAGAGGTACGTGCCGTTGAGCGCCGTCTTCGTCGACGGAACGATCCACTTGCCGGCCAGCGAGGCGGGCGTCGCGTGCTCGACGTAGTCTGAGTCGTAGTAGTTGGCCGGCGCCGGCATGTTCAGCGCGTGGACCGAGGAGTTCACGTAGGCATCGGACAGGTAGCCGATGGCATACATGTCGCCGGCGACCGACGAGCGAACGCTGCCGTTGCTGGCATACGTGCGGGTACGGGCCGACTGCTTGTACTGCGTCGATCCAATCTCACCGATCGAGGTTCCGGAGGTGAGGAACATCTGCTTGAAGTACGTGTAGGTGCCCGACGAGCCGGTGCGGCCGACGAGGTCGATTGCGTGCTTGGGCAGGTGACCGTTGATCTGGCTCCACTTGGTGATCTGGCCACGGAAGATCCTCTGGACCTGCGTCGCGGACAGACGGTAGATGTACTTGGGGTACTTCTTCAGCAGCTTCGGGTTGATGACGATGACGAGCGCGTCACGAGCCACGGGAGTGAAGACAACGGAACTACCGTCCGACGCCTGCTTCATGCGCGAGGACATGCCGATATCAACAGCGCCGCCCTTGACATCGCTGATGCCCTTGCCCGAGCCACCGCCGACGACGGTGATGCCCCAGCCGTTGGAGGCCTTGAAGACCGACGCCCACTTCGAGGCGAGCGGGAAGAGCGTGGTGGAACCAGAGATGTGCAGCGTCGTAGTGGCCAATGCCGGGGTCGCAAACGATGCAACCATGGCAACCGTGGCGACCATCGCGGCGATGCGGATACGTGTTGAACGCATCATGGATGTGTGCCTCCTTCTCAGTTCTTCAGTGAAGAGCTAGTGGGATACCTTGAGTGTCTTGACAGCGGTCTTGGAGGCGACGCCATAGGCGTTGCCGCCGAACTTCGCATACACCTTGTAGGTGCCTTTCTTGGTGCCGAGCTTGAGCTTGGCACTCACGGCGCCGGTCTCGTCGGTCGTGAGCGTGTACGTGCGGTTCTTGGCGCCGGACTTCTTGACGGTGACCACGATGTTGCCGATGCCGCAGTCCGGGGACACCTGGAAGTTGAAGTTGGTGCCCAGGTGCTTGACCGATCCGCTGGTCGAGATTCCGACCGTTGTCGACATGTTCTTCTCGACGGTGACCGTCTCGGTCTCGCTGAAGCTCGGGGCCAGTGTGGAGTTGGCCGTGCCCGAGGAGTCGAGCGCCTTGTACTCGCAGCGGATCTGGTACGGAGACTGAGGGAACGCAACCGTGCCGAGGCCGTCGTTCAGAATCACGCCATCATCGACGCCGATGTTGTAGGTGAAGGGCTGAACGGTGTTGGTGTCCTCGAGCTGGATGTCCTCGAAGTCCTTGAAGTCGGTCCATCCAAAGGGAACGCCCTGTGACGTGAGGGTCGACATGTAGACCTGGAAGTGGAACTTCTCACCGGGGCGCTCGATGCTGTTCATCGTGGCCGGCTGGAGCTCGACCTCATCGCCGTAAGCGCCCGAGAAGCCGTTACCCATCTCGGTGCCGACCTGCAACGCCACCGGCGTATACGGCGCAGGTGTCGCAGCGTGTGCTACCGCAGCTGTCGAAGCCAGCAAGAGCACAACTCCAGCGACAAGTACGGCAACTTTGGAGTTCACGCGCATGGTGCCTCCTTACATCTCTCTTCGTGTCGGTTGCGGACCGAGGTCCTGATTACGACCGACGGGCGGCGTGTGCACGCGCCGTTCCATCGGTCGCCACGATGCTAGAGACCCGGTGGGGATGATTGGTTGCACGCAAGGGAAAAGCGGGTAAACTTCCGCCGCAATTATTGGATAGCGAATGTGACAACTTGCATCAGCAATGTGAAATGCGACAGGCCATGCGACGGGCGAAGCACGTTAAAGGGATCGCCGGTACCGCCCTCGGGCAACGCGATGGCGGGGCGTCGAATCCGCCCCGCCATCGTCGTAGCTCGTTGGACTCGCGGCTATTTGTGCGTGAGTGGCACGAACGACTGGTTCTTGCGGTCGAGCGCAACACCGATAGCGTATCCGTCGCCGAGGGAGTAGATCATGCCTCCGGGGAGGTAGACCATGGTGCCTGCGGGGTACTTCGCTTTGGAAGCCGAGTATCCGACATCGATGATCGGGAAGCCGGCCGTTGCATCGATGCTCGTGTCCTTCTTCAGGCCCTCAAGCGACTTGTTGCTCGGCACGGGTCGGACGAAGCTGAAGGAGTAGCCCATCGCCGAGCCGCCACCCCACGTGCGCGCCAGGGTCTTGTCACGTTTGAGCGACGACCAATCCCAGGCGGTGCCATAGGTGTTCAGCGTCGTCGGCATCCAGTCAACCCACTCGGTGCCCTTGCCCGTCGGCTTCCTAGCCAGCCAGACGATCTCGGGGTTTGGCGTGATGGTGCCAAATTGGCTTACCGCCGCCAGCGCCGTGGCCTCGACGGACTTGATGAAGCGCGTCTTCGCGATGCTCCGATAGAAGTACTGCGGCGCTCCGCTGATCGGGTCGGCCAGCGTCAGACGATCCGGTGTCACACTTTCGATGACGCTGACGTGGTGGGAGCCGGAGCTCTCGATATCGAGTTTATCGCCGTCCACGATGCGGTAGGTGACGGCGTTACCGCCGCCCGGTTGAGCGCGAGGAACCACTAGCACGGAGTCGGTGATGAACTTGTACTCATCGCCGCTTTGGCTGTCGAACCACGTGCCGAGCAGCTTCCCCTGTGGCGAAGACTGCGCCTGCGGCCGCAGGCACCCGGCGAGAACAAGAACGGCTATCACGGCCAACAGGCCAAGCGCTCTACGCAGATTCATCGGCTGGCCTATGGGACCAGGGTCTGGAAATGCGACGTGTCGCTCCAGACCTCGGTGGTCGTGGGGCCCTCGAAGTAGATGCCGGTGTTCGTCACGTGGATACGGTACGAGACGCCGTCGGGGCTCTGGAACTCGAAGCCGCCGCCATCGTGACTAACGGCCGTGAGCCCGGCGCCTGCGGGCCCAGTGGCGCCCACCGAGCCGGCCGGACCAGTCGCTCCGATGGAGCCAGCCGGACCAGTCGCTCCGATGGAACCCTTAGGACCCTGCGGCCCCTCCGGGCCGGTTGCGCCGTCCGCGCCTGCTGCACCATCGGCGCCATTCGCGCCGTCCGCGCCAGCCGCACCGTCGAGGCCGTCGGCCCCGGCCGCGCCTGCCGCCGCACCGGTCGCGGCGGATGCGTCAGTCGTCGCCGAGGCATCGGATGCCGTCAAGTCGGGGCTCCCCATTATCACTTGAAGTCCAGCAGAGCTGATGGTCGCCGAGGGAGCGGCACTCACGTGCGCCGAACCCGACTTGCTCGGCACCTTGGAGCGCGAGTAGAGATATGCTCCAGTGCCAGCTCCGATCGCCAGTACCACGACCAGAACGACGAAGGTTGTCGATCTGAGAAACTTGCCGAAGAGCCCCATGAAATGACTCACCAATCGCTTTCCTTGAATAGCGGGACCAACCGTTTCGGGTCGAACCTACCTCACGAGGCGTGTCTTGGGGCGTCAGTTCTCTAGTGTTTGCATCGAGTTTGCGAGCCTGCAACGCAGCGCATCACAGGCTCGCGTTAGGAGCTTGTGACTTCATTGTCAACTGTCGAAAAGCCCCGTTCCAATGTGACATGGACATGGGCAGACTCCGCAGTAAGGGCGCACCCCCGCCGCGTCCACGCAAGCTAGCTGGTGTCTCGTAGCCGGTCTCGGCAGCGCAGCCGAGCCTCATCGCAGCCGACACATACCGACTCCGAGGAGGCCACGATGGACGACATCTGCAGCTGGTTCGAGGTCATTCGCTCGCTGCTCCCCCAGCGATACGAGATGCGCATCGTCTGGGAGCGCGACGCAATCCTAGTCGCCGATCCCGATCGAGACAGCATGATATGGCTGTCGACGGCGGCGCTGGCCAACCGGACGCCCACCCAAGTCGTTGAGTCGATTCGCGAGACTCTACGCGTCTACCCTCGGCATGGCGCGCGGGTAGCGTAGGGACTGCTGTGGCGCCGCGCGCTTGCTATCGCTTGCGCGCCACGGCAAGCAGACTCTCGTCGGCTGTGGTCAGCTCGTGTCGGTCGTGGCCGCCGAACAGCTCGACACGCTCGAAGCCCGCGGCCTTCAGCTCGGCGGTCAACGTCGCGGCGGTGATGATCGTGTGCGCCGAGCGGTGCGACGCGATCGTCCACTCGCCCGCGTGGTCGCGCACCAGTGTGGCGAAGTCCAAGCCGAGGAACTCGCCGCCCTCGGCTGGGTAGTCGATGACGCGCAGGAAGACGCGCGTGCCTTCGGGCACCTCGCGAATGACGGGCATGATCGCGCGCTGCTTGCTGGCAAGCAGCCGGTCGTGATTGAGCAGGTGAAGCACGAGCGCCCCGCCCGGTCTCAGCGCCGCCGAGAAGTCCGCGAGTGCGTCTCGAAGTCCCGCGACTCCCTTCACGTGCGGCAGCGCGTTCCCAGTGCATGTGAGCGCATCGGCACCCCCGAGCCCAAGCCCGGCCAGGTCGCCGAAGCCGCCACGCAACAGCCTAAGCTCGCCGCTGGCCTGCTCGATGCGCCCCGCTGCGGCTGCGATGTTGGCCTCGGCGGCGGCGAGCATCGCGTCGTCGGGGTCGACGGCGTCGACGGCCATCCCCCAGCACGCGAAGGCGACCGAGTGCCGAGCGCTACCGGCGCCGACATCGATCACGCTCTTGGCGCCTACCTCGTCAAAGATGGCCTTGAAGAACGGCAGCTCGCGGGCGAGCCGCGCGTCCCAGTTCACGAACGTGTCGTAGTCGCTGACCAGCGCGCGGCGCAACTCGCTCGCGACCTGGGCGCCTTCGCTCGCGCGCTCGGGGTTCTCGGCGGACATGAGCTACTCGCTTCCGTCGGGGAACAGCGGCTCGTCGAGGCGGAAGATTCGCGAGGCGTTGCCGCGCAAGATCAGATCGCGGTCTGTGTCCGAGAGACCCATCTCCTCGAGAACTCTCTGCTGCATGAAGCGGATCCAGTGGCGGTACGGCGCCGTGGTTCCCGAGTCCGTGCCGAAGAGCACTCGCTCCGGTCCCAGAGCCATGATCGCGCGCTCGAAGACCTCCGGCAGCGTCATCTTGGGGACGTAGTAGTCCATCCAGTTGTTGGTGCCGCTCGTGTCGACGCACACGTTCTTGCACTGGTAGGCCAGGCGCAGGACGGAGTCCAGCCAGCCGGCGCCGAAGTGGGCGATCACGAACTTCAGCTCGGGGAAGTCGCGCGAGACGGGCGAGAGATCGAGCGGGTCGGCGAAGTTCAGATCGCCGGTAGGATCAACCGTGACGCCGTAGTGAACGATGATGTTGGCGTTCAGCTCGTTGGCCTTCTCGAAGAACGGCCGGCACTTGGGGTCGCTCAACTTGAAGCAGCGGTTGACCGGATAGAGCTTGACGCCCCGGAACCCTGCCGCCATCTCGCGCTCGAGCAGCTCGGGGCTTCGTGGGTCGCGCGGATCGACGTTGCACAGCGCGTGCACGTGGCCATTGGCCTCGCGGATGAAGTCGCGCATGAACTGCGAATCCGGCATGACCGAGACGATGAGCGCCTTGGCGACGTTGGCCGCAGCGAGGCGATCGACGTACCAGGTCGCCATCTCGTCGGCTGGCATGTCGGGCAGGGACTCATTGGCGCGGCGGCCCCACTTGCCCTCTTTGAGCGCCTGCTTGAAGCGCTTGGGGGTCTCGGGGCGCTCGGCCATCTCCTTGAGAAGTGGCAGCGAAAAGAGGTGGACGTGCGTGTCGATCACGTCACCGGGCTTGGTGGGCTTGGCGGCAGCTATTCTCGGCATGAAGTGGCTCCTTGGAGCGGGTGAATGACGTTGGGCTGTGCTTGGGCGCAATGGAATGAGTATAGCCAGACCAGCCCGATTCGATTCGCGTCATCGGACACAAGCCTCACGAGCAGCTAGGCGCTCTCCCCCGCGTCGTCGCCTGCCTCTACTCGCGGCGTCGGTGCCGGCGCCATGACTCGAATGCGCTGAATCCGCCGGCGGCGCATGGCCTGCACGCGGAACTCGTAGCCGCGACGGCTCGTCGACTCGCCGGGGCACGGTATGTGGCCGAGTCGCGCCAGCATCCAACCGGCCACCGTCTCGTACTCGTCGGACTCCTCCACCGGTAGGCCGCGCTCGATGGCTTCCTCGATGGCGAGGCGCCCGTCGAGCACCCACTCACGCTCCGAGATCCTCTGGATGTACTTGTGCTCGCGGTCGAACTCGTCGGCGATCTCGCCAACGATCTCTTCCACGATGTCCTCGAGCGTGACCAGCCCGGCCGTGCCACCGTATTCGTCGACCACGATGGCAATCTGGTTGTGCAGCGTTCGCATCTCGGAGAGCAGCGGCAAGATCCCCTTGGTCTCGGGGACGAAGACCGGCTCGCGCATGTGCTCGGAGATGAGTTCCTCGCCCCCGCCTTTGGACAGCGGACCGACCAAATCCTTGAGCAACGCGATGCCCACGACAGTGTCGTGGTCGCCGTGGTAGATCGGCAGTCTGGAGAAGCCGGTGCCCTGCAGAATCTCGGCAGTGCGCGACACGGTTGCGGTGTCCTCGGCAAGCATCATGTCGACGCGGGGCACCATTACCTCACGCGCCATGGTGTCGCCGAGCTCGAAGATCTCGTGGATCATGCGCTTCTCTTCGTCGAGCAGCGTGCCTTGCTCCGTGACGAGGAGCTTGATCTCCTCCTCCGAGACCCCCGGCCGTCCGCCCGTGCCCTTGATGCCGATGAGGCGCGAGACGGCGTTGGTCGAGACGGTCAGCAGCCAGACGAGGGGGGCGGCGGCGCGCTCGAGCCACAACACCGGGCCGGCGACAGCGATCGCGACGCTTTCGGCGCGCTGGAGCCCAAGGCGCTTGGGGACGAGCTCGCCCAGCACCAAGGTGACGTAGCTGATAACTAGCGTGACCAGCAAGACCGCGAGTCCAGGCGCCACGCGTGCGAGTATCGGATAGCCCAGCGACTTGAGCCACGCCGCGACGGGCACCGCGAGCGAGACGGCACCGGCCGATGCGGCCAGAAAGCCAATGACGGTGATGCCGATCTGGATGGTGGAGAGCAGCCTGGTGGGATCCTCCATCAGCTTTATGGCGGTCCCGGCGCCCTTCGAGCCCTCTTCGGCTCGCTGGCGCAAGAGGGTGCGGCGGGCGCTGATGAGGGCAATCTCTGCGGCCGCGAAGTAGCTTTCGATGCCGATGAGCACCAAGATAAGAACGACTTGAACGCCGACGCTGATCATGGCCCTAGAGTACCAGTAACCGAGCGTGCGAATCGGCAGGCGCGGAGTGCTGAGAGGTAACTACTTCCATTAGGCGCTCAACCACCGGCCCTCGTTGCCCGATAACAGGGAAGCGACACGTTCCCGCTGGTGGTTGCGGTGCGAGACGTGGGTCGCCAAGGAGCAACTTGCAGGGGGTTTCGAAGTGCCTGAGGGCAACGAGAAGAACAACGTAGATCAGGTCTTGCGAGCGCTCGTCTCGGCGAGTCGCTCGCTGCGCCTGTATCCGGCCGCAAGCCCGATCCCGCGCCAGTCGGTGGAGGCGGTTATCGCCGCGCTCGCCAACGTCTTCGAGCGGGGCGTCACGGCACTGCCCGTCTCGGTGGCGCGCGAGGGCTTCTCAAGCGGCGGCGAGTCCGTCGGCGTCGGCATGCCCGGCGGCGTCGAGCTGGCCGACGATCTGCGATCGCACGGCGTCTCGATGATCGAGTTCGAGAGCGCCGTGACCGGCGACGACCTTCTCACGATGCTCGTCACCCTTTCTCGGCACGCCGATGAGGTTCGGGCCGAGGGTGGCTTTAGCGAAGCGCTCGCAGCCGCTGGAGCACACAACATCAACGTCAGCGAGATACTGCTGACCGTCATCGACAGCCCGTCCAGCGAAGGCGAGCTGGGAAGCGGCATCGGCGATGGCGCGGCCGCTGAGCTCGCCGCCGACCCGGATAAGCTGGGAGCCTGGCTCACGAGCGTCGGCGCAGATCCGGGCGCGCTGAAGGGCGGCCTGCTCTCGATTTCAGGCTCGGTGGGCGCCGAGGGGACCGGCGAACTTGCCACGGCGATGTCGTCCGCCTTCCCCGGACAGCCGGTCGAAACCCGCGACGCACTTCTGGGGCTGGCGATGGAGGCCGGCCCGTTCCGCGACCTGATGGGCGAGATGCTTCGTCGCCAATCCGCCGCCGAGGTAGCCAGCTCGATTCTCGGCGGCACCTATGGCCGCAACATGCTCTCGCTTTCGACCGCGCTCACGTCGTTGCCGCTCGAACAGCTCGACGAAGCCGTGCAGGCTCAGATTCACGCGATGCTGCCCGAGCAGGGGCACACCGACAGCGAGTCGAAGTTCCTCGATCACATGATCGATGTCCGCCGCCGCAAGGAGGCTGAGCCCGCGCTTATCTCAGTCGACCACACCTACGCGGCCGTGGTGCAGGCCTCCACCATCAAGGCCAACGACATCGAGACTGCAAGCCGAGCAGTGCAAGCGTCCACCGGCGCTATCGATGCGGCAAGCGTCCGCACGATGTTCACGCTGCTCGATCAGGCGACAGACGCGGAGCACACGCATGCCAGCGCCGAGAGCCTCGTCAAGATGGTCCCGGGTCTCGTGTGCGGCGGCCAGATCGCTCTCGCCGACTACATCCTGGCCCAGCTCGCGGCACGCTCCGACCGCGTCAAGCTCGCAGAGCTCACGCCGGCCGCAGCCACCGCCGAGACGCTCGCCGCCCTCGTAAGCTACGCACTCCTCGACGCCGACAAGCGCGTCGTGGCCGAACGCATCATCCGCGCCCTGGGCGAACCAGCCGCTGCCCCGCTGGTCGCCGCAGCCGTCAACTCCAAGGGCCCCGGGCTGGCGTTTGCCGAGGGGCTGCTCGGCAAACGAATGATCGAGCCGCTCAACGCCGTGGCCTTCCAGGCGCAGTGGTTCCAGCTGTGCGACATCGTCGCGCGACTGGCCGCCGAGGGCGACGCTCGAAGCACCGCAACCGTCGAAGCACTCATGCGTCGCCCCGAGGCGCCCGCGCGCAAGGAGATCGTCTCCGGGCTGACCACAGCGGGCGGACCCACCGCCGGCCGGCTGCTGGCCGAGATGGTGCGCGACCCCAACGAGGAGGTCGCGCTCGCCGCAGCACAGGGACTCGCGAAGGCGCGCATCGCCGGAGCCGGCAGTGTCATATCGGCCCGGCTCTCCGAGCTCGACATCGATCACGCCGACTACGAGCTGGCGCGCGAGTTCATCGGCGTGCTCGCTCGCATCCCGGACCCCGCCGCTGCCGAGACGCTCGACCGCCTGGCCTCGCGCCGCGCGATCATCAAGCGTGGGCACTTCAACGACATCCAGGCTGCAGTAGCCGCTGCGCAACAGCTGCGCGCACGCGAGGCGGTTAGCCGATGACCGCCCACGCCACAGACGTCGTCATCGGACTGGGTAGCGCGCGCAAGGCCGTTCAACTCTATCCGCCGGCGCATCCCGCGTTCGGCGAGGCGATGGACATGCTGATTACGGCCGTCGACGGAGCGACCGCCGAGGGCCCCTTCGTGCTCAACCTGCACCTCGGTCGGCTCTACGACGGAAGCCTCGTCATTCCCGAGGACATCCACGGTATCGACTCGGTCGCCGAGACCTTCGAGTCGCTCGGCATCGAGTCGCTGACGTTCTCACACGGCTTCTCGCAGACCGACGCGCAAGGCCTCATCGAGGTGCTCGCCCTGAAGTCGCGCCCCGGCCTCGACGTGATGGTCGAGCTCACCTCGCGCAACGTTCACGCCGTCACGGTGCAGTTCCTAGCCCGCGGCGACGAAAGCGAAGGCACTCCCCAAGAGCGCACCCGCCGAGAAGACCGCGCGATGCACTCGCGCCTCGTCAACACCGTGCGCAACATGTCCGCGCAGCTCACAGGCGGTGGCGTAGCCGATCTCTCGCAGACCACACCAATCGTAGAGGGCATGCTCGACCGCATGATGGAGGACCAGGCCGCCGTAATCGGAATGGCGACCATCAGGTCGAAAGACGAGCGGGTCTTGTATCACTCGCTGTCCGTGATGATCTACACGCTGGCGCTGGGCCAAGAGCTCAAGCTACCGGACGATGGTCTGCTGAGGCTGGCCACGGCAGCGCTACTGCACGACATCGGCAAGTCGGTTTTCGACGCCGACGACCCGATCCAGGCCGAGGTCAGCATCAAGCTGCATCCGCGTGTAGGTGCCGAGATCCTTCAGCGGCTGGTCTTGGACGACCCCGGACCTATGCTTGTCGCCTTCGAGCATCACATCGCGCCCGACGGGAGCGGCTTTCCCGAGCGCCCCGCCGACTACATCGCACACCCGTACAGCCGCATGGTGGCCGTCGCCGACCGCTACGAGAACCTCACCAACCCGCACACAGGAGTGCCGCCACTCACCCCCGACCGCGCTGTCGTGCGCGTGCTGCAAGAGGCTGGCACGCTCCTCGACCCGTTCTTCGCGCGTGCGTTCGTGGCGGCGCTGGGGGTCTTCCCGATCGGCTGCGTCGTTCGGCTCTCCGACCAGACGGTCGGTGTGGTCTGCCGTCCCGGCGACGATCCCCTCGCGCCCGTGGTCAAGCTCACCTACGACGAACGCGGCATGGAGTTCAGCGAGGGGCCCGAGATAGACCTGGCGCAAGGCTTCGTTCGCATCGTCGAGATCGTTCCCGCCGAGGCGCTCAATCTCGAGGTCAGCGACGCGCTCTAGAGCGCACGCGACAGCGCGCAACCGGCGGGAGGAGGGGCAAGCGCGCTACTCGGCGGATGCACGGCCGATGCTGTGCAGCACCAGCGCGATCAGCGCGAGACGGCGACCGCGATCCTGGCAGGCCTCGACAAACAGCGTGACCTGCTCGCGCAGCTCCGCGGTGGGCTGGTAGCGCACTACTCCGTCTCGGCAGTCCAGAATCTCGCCCTCGCAGAGCGAATCGATCTCCGGCCCGACCTCCTCGGCTCGCCGGCCCAGTCGATCGGCGAGGGCTGAGGCGTCTAGCGCGGTGTCCGGGTTCCTGTGGAAGAACACCAAGATGTCCCACGCCAACAAGGATCTGACATGGCTCTCGACAAACTGTGTGACCGAGGGTCCGAGAACCCCTTCAAGGTCGTACACGGTGCCCGGTGCCCTCCAATTCGAGTCCGTTGTGCATCGCCCACACCGCACTCTATCTGTACGAACGGTGCTGGGGCGTCGTTTCGACCCGCAATTAGATTGTAGCGATTAGCTGCCTGTTTGCCATTCAAACGACACAATCAGCCTCGCATTATCCAACCTGAACATAAGCATAACAGCCAAGCCGTGCTTAGCATACGCTACGTAGGAGATGCAAATCGCTCGATACGCCTGCGCGTCTCATCCACTCCGAGCTGATCGAGAACGTTCTCGATCGCCGAAACCATCACCGGCGGCCCCGTGACGAAGATCTGCCTCCCATCACTCGGGTCGAGATGACGACGCACGACGTCGGCGGTGATGAAGCCGGACTCGCCCGGCCACTCGGGCGTCGGACGCTCGTAGACCACTACGACCCGCACCCCTATGTCCGCCATCGCCCGGAACTCGTCGAGGAACGGCACGCAACTCTCGTCACGGTTTCCGTAGAGCAGCAGCGCGTCTTCGAAGCGCCGTTGATGCGCCGCCGCGTCGCGAAGGAGGCTGCGTATGGGGGTGATGCCTACGCCGCCCGCCAAGAACGCCACGCGCACCGCGTCGGGAGCCACGGCGAGTCGCCCGCCCGGACCGTTGATGTGCACGACGACTCCCGGCTCGAGCGCCGCAAGTGCCTGCTTGTACGCCGAGGGCGAGAGCCGCGTCGTGAGCTCGAGGTAGTCGTCGTCGGGTGCCGAGGAGTGCGAGAACGTGTGAGTGCCGGGGCCCTCGGCGGTTGGGATGCTGAGCGTGAACCACTGGCCGGCCTTGAACGCATAGCCGCTTGGCCGCTCGAATCGAAACGTCACGATGTCAGAACCGCACTGGTCTCGCTTGAGGTACGCGACCTCGTATCCGCCTGACATTCGGAGCCTCTCCGGTGAGTAAGTCGTTGACAGGGAAGATACCCCGTCAGCGGTCCTGTCGGAGGGCGGCGAGGATGGAGTTTGCATGTGTGCATCTTGGCTAGGATCTTTGTCGGCCCCGGAGTTCAAAGAGGGACTCGATTGGATCAACACCGGCGGACGTGACGTGCGTCTGTCCGACCTACGCGGGCGCGTGGTGCTTCTCGACTTCTGGACCTACGGCTGTATCAACTGCCGGCACGTTCAGCCCCGCCTTCGCGAGCTGGAACGCCGCTTCCCCGACACGCTCACCGTAGTTGGCGTTCACGCCGGCAAGTTCACACACGAGCGCATCACCGAGAACCTCGCGCTGGCTTGCGACCGCCAGAACGTGGTCCACGCGGTAGTCAACGACCGACAGTACCGCATCTGGCGCTCGTTCGACGTCTCGGCGTGGCCCACCGTCGCGCTGATAGCCGCCGATGGCGAGCTGCTCGGCTTGCAGCCCGGCGAGTTCCCTCTCGAGCCGATGGCCGACGCGATCAACAGCGCGATCGCTGACGCGGAGAAGCACGGCAAGCTCGTCCGCGGCCCAGACCGGGTCACTATGCGACAGCCTCGTGCCGAGGGCACGCTGCGTTTTCCCGGTCGCGTTCTGGTCGCCGGCGACCGGATGGTGATCGCCGATACCGGCCACGGCCGCGTGCTGGACTGCGCGCTCTCGCGCGACGCGGCAGGCACGCCCGTGGCGCACGTGACCGCCGAGCACACAGGATTCGACGAGCCGCAAGGACTTGCCGTGCTCGGCGGGCGGCTCTACGTTGCCGACCGTGCCGCGCAAGCGGTGTGGCGTCTCGGGCCGGACGACCAGCGGGAGCGGGTGCTGGGTACCGGCGAGCTCGGTGAGGGGTTCTCGGCGGGCGGCTTCGGGCCGAAGGTCGACGTTCGCTCGCCGTGGGGCCTGGCAGCGCTGGAAGACTGGCTCGTGGTGGGCATGGCCGGCTCGCACCAGCTCTGGCGGCTCGACCACGACACCCTTGCCGCTCGACCTTGGGCCGGCACGGGAGGTGAGGAGCTTACCGACGGCACGCTCGGCCGGGCTTTGATCGCGCAGCCAACCGGAGTCTCGGCGCTAGGCACGCGCGTCGCGTTCGCGGACTGCGAGTCCTCGGCGATCCGCGTCGCCGACGAGGCCGTAGGGGTGCGCACCATCGTGGGCAAGGGGCTCTTCACCTTCGGCGACAAGGACGGCGTCGCCGGCGACGTGCAGCTTCAACATGCCGAGGACCTGGCGGCGCACGACGGTGTGCTTGCGGTCGCCGACACGTACAACGACCGGCTCAAGCGCATCAATCCCGTCACGCGTGAGTCTCGGCCATGGGACGGCGAGGCTGGCCAGGCTGGAGCGCTCAGAGAGCCTGCGGGTATCTCCTCCGATGGCACGATGCTCGCGGTGGCAGATACTGGTAACCACCGCGTCGTTCTAGTGGAACCTGATGGCTCTCTGACGGAGGTGCGGCTCGCATGAGGACTCGTCTCGCAACGGCACTCATCATCGCGCTCGTGCTCGGCGCGCTCGGGACTGCGGGGTGTTCGGTGGTGACGCGGCTCATTCCCTCAAGCGCCACGCCCATACCTCCCGCAGCATCACAGCTCACGACCGCGACCAACTTGGGCGCGGTCGAGATCAATAGCTACCGGGGCAAGAAGCTCGACGCGGTGGGAAGCGAGCCCGAGAACTCGATCAAGGGCCCGCAGCACATAGACGTCAAGACGTATCGGCTGGGCGTAAGCGGCCTGGTCAAGACGCCGCTGTCGCTCACATATGGCCAGGTCACCGCGATGCCCGCGTTCCAGAAGGTCACCACGCTGAACTGCGTCGAGGGCTGGTCGGTCACGTATCTGTGGACCGGCGCCAAGATCAAGGACATCCTCGAACAGGCTGGCTACGACCACAACGCCAAGGTGGTCATCTTCAAGTGCTACGACGGCTACACGACATCGCTTCCGCTCGACTTCATCGTGAACCGCAACATCCTGCTCGCGTACAAGATGAACGGCGTGGTCATGCCGCCGGAACGCGGATTCCCCTTCCAGGTGGTCGCCGAGGATCAGCTCGGCTACAAGTGGGCGAAGTGGGTCACCGATATCCAGGTGTCGAACGACACGAACTATCGCGGCTACTGGGAGCAGCGCGGCTACGAGAACAGCGCTACCGTCCCGGGGACGCAGTAGCATCGTCGGAGCCGCCGCGCGTTGTGTGCGTGATAGCAGGCCGGGGCAGCCAGCGACGACCCGTATCCGTGCGCTAGTGGAGCAGCGATTCGATCTGGCTCTTGATGGCATCGCCCACTGCGATGTTGCTGCCGTAGATGTCGCACAGTTGGATGTCGGCGGTGTGCGCTGAGAGCGCGTTGGCAACTTCGGGGGCCAGCGCGGACGACGGAGTCAGCAGGATGACACCGCCGTGCTTGCCGGCGATGGCTCCACCACACAGTGCATCTGGGAAGATGTCTCCTCGGGCGATGCCCACGTACTTCCACGAGAGCGCCCCGGTCAACACTTCGTGCGCCGCGACTTCGACGGCAGTGTCGTAGGGATCGCCGCCCGCCCAAGAGTCGACTGCCCCAATGCGATTCCTGATGCCATTCATCGTGCGCTGCGACATGGCGCCGCCCACCACGACGGCGCTCTTGTAGTGGGCCGCCGAGAGGCGTGCCGCAGTTGTCGGCCACAACTTGTTGGTCGGACTCAGCAAGATCGGCGAGCGCTGCGAGTACGCCAGCGGCGAGATGATCAGTGCGTCGGGGAAGGCGTCGCCGCGCACGATGAAGACGCGGCCGGTGGTTCCCGTGATGGCCTGTATGCGCTTCGAGACCGCAATCGCCGTCTCGAAGCGCGTCTTGCCAGCTAGCCGCTCCGTGCTGATCCCCATCGCACGCAGCTGCTTCTCAGTGTACATGTCGACTGAGGGCGTGCCTCCGCAGATGATCGCATGCCTCGTGCCCAAGCGCCGCAGTTCTGCCTTGGTCTCGGCGGGGACACTCGTGCGATGCAGGAGCAGCACCGGGGCGTCCAGCGCGCCCGCAAGCCCGGAGGCCGTGAGCGCGTCGGGGAACTTCTCGCCGGTCGCAAGCACCACGGTGGGCGCCGAGACGAACTCCGACGCCGAGATGGCGGCAGCGGTTCCGTAGCGGTTCGCGCCCGCAAGCCGGCGCACCACCGCGCCCAGTTGCCGAGGACCGATCACCACTCGAACCGCCACCGAACCCGACGTCACCGGGGCACCCACGTAGGTGGCCTGCGAGGCGCCGGCCGTGCCAGGGGAAGTGCCCGCGTCTGTGGCGTGCGCGTCGGTTCGGGTTACGACCTGCGTGACCGGCCCGGCCAAGCCATCGGGGGCTACGAGCACCGCCGAGAGCAGCTGCTTGCCTTCAGGCACCACCACGTAGCCAAAGCTGCGCTGCCAAGGGCCGGGACCGGCACCGAATCGGTACCAGACCACGCCCTCGCCTTGCGGAACCAGTTGGGCGATCAGCGGAGGCTTGGTCCACGAGTCAGGATTGCCTGCGGCGTCGCGCGGGAGTTCGATGCTTACGCTGGGAAGCGTGCCCGCCGGTTGGGTGGTGCCGGGCGCAGCCGAAGCCGTCAGGGGCAGAGCGAGGGCGCAGCAAAGCAACGACGAAGCGAGCAGCCGTCGATGCGACGCGCCATGTGGTCCCCGGTCTCGCACGATGTTGTGATCCGACTCTCTGTGTCGTGGCAGCGATAGAGCGAGCGTGCCCTCGTCAGAGACGAGAGAGCCTGCTCACAGAGATTCGGCAGGTGAGGGCCTCGGCTTGACCCCCGTCAACGAAGCCACGTGGACGGGCGGTTGATTGCCGAGGACGGGCGGCGGACTCAGGACGGGATGATCACGAAGACGAGCACCGCGATGAAGTGCAGGATGCTCCCTGCGAGCACGAAGAGGTGCCAGATCGCGTGCATGTAGCGAACCTTCTTCAGCACGTAGAAGATCGTTCCAACGGTGTAGCACAGGCCACCGGCCACGAGCAGCCAAAGCCCCGCCGGCGCGATGTTGGCGATGAGCGGCTGGATCGTGACCACAACGAGCCAGCCCATGACGAGGTACACAACCGCCGAGACCCACCGTGGCCGATACGTCCAAAACGCCTCGGTCGAGATTCCGGCGATGGTCAGAGCCCAGACAATCCCGAACAGCCACAGCCCGACGTGGTTGATGGGGCCCAGAGCGGCGTCTCGCAACGTGATGAGACAGAACGGCGTGTAGGTGCCCGCGATGAGCACGTAGATGCCGGCGTGATCGAGGATCTTGAACACGTGCTTCACGCGGGGTTGCGGGAAGCTGTGATAGAGAGTCGAAGCTGTGTACTCGAGCACGAGCGAGATGCCGTAGACGATGCCGGCGCCCAGTGCCCAGCCGTTGCCCGCTTGCGCGGCGAACACGATGAGCATCGTCAGCGCCGAGATCGAGAGTGTCACGCCCAAGCCGTGGATGATGCTGTTCGCGATCTCCTCGCCGAGCGTGTACGCCCGGGCGCGATCCAGCGGCGCCTCGGTGCTTTCGTCCGAGGCTGTTGTCGTGGAGTCGCTCATTCGTGCTCGGCTAGATCGGCGTCGCCCTCGGACGCTGCCGCAGCGTCGGCGGCCGGTGCGGTCTGCATCGCGCTCTCTGTCGGCACGGCCGCGATCGGCGCGAGGAGCTCGACCTCGTCGTCCTCGTCATCCCCGGCGGGCGCGACGGTGCACTGCATCACGCCACCGATTGCGAAGCACTCGGCCGACGGGTCGTTCACGAGAACCGTGATGTCGTGCTGGTGGATCCCTGGCGCCTCGCCGAGGTGAGCGACGATCGCGCCATACATCGCCTGCTTCAGCACCGCGCTGCGACCGGGCAGCATCGAGATCTCGATCACCGTGAGGTGATCGGTCGGCGAGTCGGGAGAGTCGATGTTCTCGGCGGGCGTCTCGACGATGCGCTGCTGGACCCTCTCGTGCGAAACGCCGAGCGATTCGACGATCGCCGAGCGCACGGCGTGCAGGATTTCGCGCTTGTAAGCCGTAGACTTACCTGCCTGGATATCTATGCGGACGATTGGCACGAGCAGCCCCTTTGGTCGGCAACTTTTTTACTATACCCGCTGGTACAACTGAACGGAGCGCACTCATGGCAACTGCGCGTACCCGAGTGATCATCGAAGGAATCGTGCAGGGTGTGTTCTTCCGCGAGTCGACCAGACGCTGCGCCGAGGAGTTCGGCGTGTCCGGCTGGGTACGCAACCTCCCCGACCGCCGCGTTGAGGCTGTCTTCGAGGGCGAGCCCGAAGCCGTCGAGGGTATCGTCGCCTGGACCCACATCGGCCCGGTGCACGCGAGCGTTGAGAAGATCGAGCGCTTCGTCGAGCCTGCCGAGGGCATCGTCGGCTTCGCCGTTCTCGACTAGTTGCCCCGCTACGCGCACCAGTCGCCCAGATCGAGCCGCAGGTAGCGGATCTCAACGTCGGCGTGCGTGTGATCCTCGAAGCGGCCGGTCGATTGAAAGCCGATGCGATCGTACATCGCGTTGGCCGTCGGCGTCTTGGCTGGAATCGTCGACACCAGCGCCTCTACGTAGCCAAGGTTGCATGCGGTGTCGAGCGCGCTGGCGAACAGCGCGTGCCCCAGCCCCGTGCCGCGACATGCTTCGCGCACGAAGAGCCGCTTGATCTCTGCAGCTGCATCGGAGTGACGCTTCACACCCACGCAGCCGCAGATCGCGCCGCTCGCGTCGGCCGCAATCAGCAGCGCGCCACCAGGCGGCGCGAACCCTCCCGGCAACTCTTCGAGCTCCTCGGCGACCGTGGTGTGCTTGACGAAGCCGGACAGCCACTCGGAGTACTCGGCGAAGAGACGGGCGACCTCGGCGAGCGCCTCAGCGTCGTCGGCGGTGACCGGCGTGACGCGATGCGGCGTGGGTTCTGGAATGGTTGTCATCAAGCGCTTTCACCGTCCCTGCGCAAGCGGAGTCCGAGTTGCGGCGGGAGCGAAGCAGAAGGTCACGTCGCTGCCTTCTCGCGCGTTTGCCCCCGGGTCTGCACGATGATAACCCCGACGATGGCTATCGCGCCGCCGACAACGGTCAGGAGCGCTGGCACCTCACCCAGCCACACCCACGCGATGAGCGCCGCCAGCACGGGCGACAGGTAGAGAAACGTCGTCATCAGCGATGCGGGCATGCGCGACAGCGCGTAGTTCGAGAGCACGTAGGCGATCGCGGCCGGGAAGATGCCCAGGTAGACGACGGCCATCGTTGCCGAGGGCGCCGCGTGCGAGAACTGCCGAGCGAAACTCGGCGCGAAGACGAGCATCGGAATGGTGCCCGCCCAGATCGCGTAGCACGTGAACTCGATCGCCGAGTAATGTCGCAGCAGCCGCTTCGACAGGATGAAGTACGCAGCCGTGGCCAGCGCCGAGAGCAGCACGAACAGCGCGCCTGCGGTGAAGTGCAGCCCGCCACTGCCGCTGACCGAGATCAGCGCCACTCCGGCGAACGCGATCGTGGTACCGGCCCAACCTTGCCACGTCAGCCGCTCGCCCAGGAACGCCATCGACAGCAGCGCCACGAACACCGGCCCCGCCGAGATCAGCAGTGCAGCCGCGCCCGAGCTCACGGTCTGCTCGCCGAAGTTCAGCGAGACGTGATAGATGGTGATGCCGACGACCCCCGCAATCGCGATTCCGGCGAGGTCTTTGCGGCTTGGAAGCCGCATGCGCGTCAGGATCGCGAAGACGGCCAGCACGAACGAGGCCGTCCCGAAGCGCAGCAGCGCGACCTCGCCCGGGCCATAGCCGTCGGGACCTGGGACGCCCGCCGGGCTCAGTCGCATGCCCGCGCGGATGCCTGCGAACGCCGAGGCCCACAGCAGCAGCGTCGCCGCCAGCGAAAGCCATACTTTGGGGTCTCGGCGCCAGTCCATCCGCCCGTGCTTAGGACTGCACTGGTGGGACTGGCGGCTGCATGGGTGGCTGCGCCGACGGCTGTGGAGGCTGAGGCACCTGAGGAACCTGGGGCGCCATTGGCGGTCCGCCGTAGGGTGCGGTCGGCGGTATGTAGCCTGCTGTGGGGGCGTAGTAGCTGCCCGGCGCGGGCGGCAGCGGACCCTCGACGTTGTACCCGAGCTGGGCGCGCAGAGCGCGGTTCTCCTGTTGCACGGGCCAGTCGGAGAAGGCGAGATAGAGCAGCATGCCCAAGTTGACCAGCGGGACGAACATGAGCAGCGCCATCCAGCCGTTGTAGCCGGTGCGCTGGACGATCTTGTAGTAGATGAAGACCGTCCCCACTATCAGCAAGACGATGAAGAGGAAGTAGCACAGCACGGCGCCGCCTATGAGGCTGCCCAGTGCCGCACCTGCGTTGCTCGCCTGCGAGCTGTCCATGAGATTCCTCTCTCGGCCGGGCCATTCCGCGACTCTCTGAGCCATCGTAGCGCTGCGGTGGCGCTATCGCTTCCCGAAACGTGCTATTCGAGGCGCAGCCGCGAGAGTCCTATCGCGAAGAAGACGATCGCCATGCTCAGCAGCACGAGACACGGCGTCACGACGGCTTCGAATCCCATCCCGCGAGCTACCACGTTCTTGAGGCCAACCATCGCCCAGCCAGTCGGTGTGGCCAGCGCGATCTTCTGCATCGTCGGCGAGGTGATCTCGATCGGCCAGTAGCAGCCGCCGAGCATCGCCATGGCGGTGGTGAGCGCCGGCGAGACCGCCGAGAGCTGGCTTCGCGTGCGCACGAGCACGGAGATCATGATGCCCATGCCTGTCGACGCGAGCACCAGCGAACCCAGGACCGCAAAGACGGCCAGCGGAGCGGCGCCCCACGGCACGTGAAAGAGCAGCGAGCCAAAACCGACCAGCACGGTGGCCTCAAACGCAGCCATCGAAGCGACGCCGAGCACCTTGCCGCCGACGATCTCCCCGCGGCTTGCCGGCGTCGCGAGCAGGCGCCTCAGCGTGCCGAGCTCGCGCTCCTCGAGAAGGCCGCCCGCACCGCTGAAGGCCACCGTCAGCACGAAGAAGACGGTGAAGCCCAGCGAGTACTGGGTGCTCGCGGGCGCCGAGAGCTCGGCGGTGTGCTCGGCGTTGGCTCGAACGAGTTGCGATGTCATGCCTACCGGCGGGTTGGGCTTCCAGAAGCGATCGGCCTCTGCGTACAGCGTTCGGAAGTCCGGCGCGTTGGCCGGATACACCCCACCCGCGCCCAGAACCAGTGCGTCTGCCGAGACGTGCGCAGCCTTGGCGTTAGTGGCGATTCGCGAAGTGGCGCCCTTTACGACCTCCACGATCGCCTGCGCCGCGGTCGAGCCTGGGTCGCGCAGCGTCGTGACGGTCGCAGTGGTGCCGCGCTCCACCTCGCGCCCGAAGCCGGAGGGGATGATGACGGCCGTGGGCGCGTTGCCCGAGCGCACCTCCGAGCGCGCGTCGGCTTCGCTCATCGGCTGCGCCGCGTACGTTCCCGTCTGATCCAGCGAACTCACCACGAACGCCGAGTACACCGAGTGGTCGTTATCGGCGACCGGGACCTTCGTCACGCTGCCAGCTTGACCGCCACCGAATGCCAGCCCGAACACCCACGTGAGCAGCAACGGCAGCACGAGCACGCCCACCAGCTGTCCGCGGTCTCGAAACAGCTGACGGAGGTCGAGCCCGGCGATGGTCAGGATGCGCCTCATCGCTCGGCTCCCGCTCGCCACACGCCGAACGCGTAGAACGCGATGGCGAACGCAAGCAGAGCAACTACTGGCCCGAGAACCCCAGTGACGCCAGCGCCCTCCACTTGAACTCGGTGCCAGCCCTCGATCGCCCAGCCAACCACGGACAGGTATCTGATCCACTGTAACCAGACGGGCAGCACCGTGACCGGGAAGAACGCGCCCCCGACCAGCGCCTGAATCTGCACGAGCACAGGCCCGATACCACCCACTCCGCGCTCGGTGCGGGCCACTGCGGCGATCAGCGTCGCGAGCCCAGTTACGGCAGCGATCTCGGCGCACGCCACGAGCAGCGTCGCTGCCGGATTCTCGCCCCACTGCACGTGAAGCACGAACCGCGTGAACAGATAGAGAGCGACGAACTGCGCGAGCCCTAGCGCGAAGACGCCCATCATTTTGCCGCCCACCACGGCAGTTCGAGGCGTTGGGGATGCAAGCATGCGCGGCATCGTCTGTTCTCGGCGCTCCCGGATGGTGGAAAACGCACCGTACATCGCGCCGAACATGAGGAACATCGCGGTCATCGACAGCGCGTAGTAGTCCAGGGAAGTGACTTTCACGTTGCCGCTGGCCACCGTGTCGTCGACGGTCACGGCGTCCAGCGCGTTGTCTTTGGCCGCCTGCGTGATCGCCAGCCCGGCGATCTCCGCCGCACCACCCGCCTGTGCCAGCGCCGGCGAGTCGCTGTTCTGCGTCGCTTCCAGCGCCGTGCGCACCACCACCGTGACCGCCGAGTACCGCGTCGCCACGGCCTTCACAACGCTCTCCCAGATGCCCGCCGCCGTGCCTGAACCGGGGTCGGTGAACACCTGCAAGTCGACCGCGCGGCCGTCGCCGAGTGCGGCACCGAATCCCTTGGGAATCACCAGCGCGGCGGCCAACTCCCCGCTCGCGACGCGCGCCCGGGTACCCGCCAGATCGCGAGAGCGCTCGATGGCGAACAGTGCCTTGATGCGGTCCGCGCCCGTGAGCGCATCCTCGAGCTTGGCCGCCTGGTCGTCGGAACGCGGGTGGTTAAGGATGCGTGTGTCGAGGTTCACGATCGCGACCTTGATCTGTGTCCCTCCCCCGCCGCTGGTCAGCCCGCCCAGGGCCGAGCCGAGGATGATGATGAGGATGGCCGGCATGGCTATCAGGATGCCGAGCGCTGAGGGGTCGCGCGCCCAGACACGCAGGTCCTTCATCGCTATGTAGAAGGCGCGTCGCATCGGCGCTGGCCTAGTCGCGCAGCGCGCGGCCGGTGAGGTGGAGGAATACCGACTCCAGGTTGGGCTCGACGACCTCCACGGAACGTACCGAGGCGCCCGCCGCCGTAATCGCAGCAATCGCGGCGCCCAGCACCGGCCCCGCCTCGGGCGCCAGCACCTCGAGGGTAGCGTCCGCGAGTTCGGCTCGCGAGACGCCGGGCACGGCGAGCACGGCCGCCAGCGCCTCGCCGCATCGCACGTCGGCGAGTTCGATACGCATGCGATCCTCGTCACCCACGAGTGCGCGCAGTTCCTCGAGCGACCCCTGTGCGATGACGTGGCCGTGGTCGACGATTGCGATGCGATCGCACAGCGCCTCGACCTCTTCCATGTAGTGGCTCGTATAGAGGACCGTCATGCCCTCGCGGTTGAGTTCGCGAACGGTGTCGAGGATGTGGTTGCGGCTCTGCGGGTCGATGCCCACCGTGGGCTCGTCCATCAGCAGCACGCGGGGACGATGCAGAATGCCCGCCGCGATATTGATGCGACGCTTCATGCCGCCCGAGAACGTCTCGATGCGCTTCTTCGCCTGGTCTTCCAAGCCGGCCATCTTCAGGCCGTAGCCGATCGAATCGGAGAGTGCTTTGCCGCTCAAGCCGTACATGCGACCCCAGAACCGTAGGTTCTCGGCGGCGGTAAGCGTTGGGTACAGCGCGATCTCCTGCGGCACGACGCCCAGTACCCGCCGCACGGCACCCGACTGGTTGCGAACGGAGTGGCCGTCCACGACAACGTCGCCGCCATCGGGGGCGAGCAGGCACGAGATCATCGAGATGGTGGTGGTCTTGCCCGCACCGTTGGGGCCGAGCAGTCCGAAGATCGATCCTTCGGCGATGGAGAACGACACGCCGTCAACGGCGGTCATGTCGCCGAAGCGCTTGACCAGCCCGTCAACCTGAACGATCGAGTTTGGGGTCCCGCCGCTCACAGCGCAGAAGCTGCGGCGAGCCTGTCGACCTCCACGGCGAGCGCGTCGAGTATCGAGAACAGCAGCTCGCGGTCGGCAGCGATGCGGTCGGGCGCTTCGTCCATGAGCTCGTTGGCCGACATCGTCCACATGCCGTCACCCGTGAGCTCGTCACCGCAGGCCTCGATGAGCGAGCGCAGCGACGCCTCACTCCACTCGAGGTGGAACTGCAGACCCAGCACGCGGCGGTCGAAGAGGAACGCCTGGTTCTCGCACGCCTCGCTTGAGAGCAACGGCACGAGGCTCCCGGGCAGGTCGAACGTGTCACCGTGCCACTGCCCGGCCACGAAGTTGTCGGGCCATGCGTTGAGTAGGCGCTCGAACCCGCCTGTCTCCGTCTTCTCGACCGAGTACCAGCCAATCTCCTTGACGTCGTTCCGCCGAATCTTGCCGCCCAGAACCTCTGCCAAGATCTGCGCGCCCAGGCATATGCCCAGCACGCCTCGGCCAGCGGCAATGCACTCGACCACGTAGTGCTTCTCGGCATGCAGCCATGGGCTCGCGACCTCGTCGTCGGCGTCCATTGGGCCGCCCAGAATCACGAGAAAGTCGACACCATTGCACGCCGGGTACTCCTCGGTGGCGGCAAGGCTTGTTGTGAGTTCGTGACCACGGGCGGCGGCCCAGTCGGCAATGAGTCCAGGTCCCTCAAAGGGGGCCTGCTGGATGGCGTGCACGCGCATGGTAACTCCCCAGGCTTATCGAAGCTTGTTCATTTCCGATAATAGTACAACGGCGCGCGAACGTACCCCCCATCGGTGAAATCCTGCCCGACGCACGGCCGAGCGAAACTATTGGGTGACTCGGGCGAACTCGGGTACTAGCATGTTGCGATACGCGTGACGTCCCCCGCAGAGCGCTTGCGGACCGCCAGGATCTAGGGAGCTGAGAGATGCACGTCGTCATCGGCGGGTATGGCCGAGTAGGCCGCTACCTCGCGCACGAACTCGAGGCGCAAGGACACACGATCGCGGTCATCGATCGCAACCCCGACGTGTACGAAGAGTACGAGGGCATCAACGGCCTGCGCCTCAACGGCGAGGTGTTCGACCTCGACACGATGATCAAGGCGGGCATCGACCGAGCCGACGCGTTCGCCGCCGTCACCAGCGGCGACAACAGCAACATCGTGGCGGCACGAGCGGCGCGCGAGCGCTTCAACGTGCCGCTGGTGGTCGCCCGCATCTTCGATCCCAAGCGCGCGATGATCTACGAGCGCTTCGGCATCCCAACCGTCTCGGCAGTCCAGTGGTCCTCGTCGCGGCTACTCGCAATGCTGCTCGACCCCAAGGTCCGCAGCGACTACGCGTTCGGGCAAGGCGAGGTCGTGCTCGTCGATCTCGAGGCGCCGGACGCCCTCGAGGGCAAGCGCATACTCGACCTTGAGCTGCCCCGAGTTCTGTCCGTGGTCGCCGTGGAGCGCAACGGGCACGCGATTCTGCTCGCCGACACCGACGTCGTCCACGCGGGCGATCAACTGTTCATGGCCATCGATCGCGATTCGGCCCCGGAGCTACGCAAGCTCCTCGGGCTGCTCTAGGGAGGCGGACATGCGAATCGTCATCGTAGGCGCTGGCAAGTCCGGACTCTTCCTTGCCCAGGAACTCAAAGCCGAGAACGACATCACGCTCATTGAGGAGCGCTACGATCGCGCCGAGATCGTCGAGTCGATGATGCCCGACGTCACCGTGCTACACGGTGACGCGTGCGAGCCCGAGGTACTCGAGCACGCCGAGATCGGCACGGCAGACCTCACCATCGCGGCAACCGGCGACGATGAGGACAACCTCGTCGTCGCGATGCTGGCCAAGCACTACGGCCCCGGTAAGGTGTTCGCCCGCATCAACCACCCGCGCAACGAGTGGCTGTTCACCAAGGACTTCGGAGTCGACGTTCCCGTGTCGTCGACATCGGTGATGCTCTCGCTCGTGGAGAAGGAGGTGGGCTTCGGCGACCTCGTCACATTGCTGCGCTTGCAGGCCGACAACGTCTCAATCGACGAGATCACGCTGCCCACGACCGCTGCCGCCGTGGGCAAGTCGCTCGCTGAGATCACGCTGCCCGAGAACGCCCACGTCATGGCAATCATCACTCGCGAGGCTGGCCTGACCGTCGCCAAGGGCGATACGATCCTTGCCGCCGGCGACGAACTGCTCATGTTCTCCGACGGCGAACATGAGGCCGAGGTTCGCGCCGCACTGGGAATCCAGATCCACGTCGAAGCGATCGAGATCGAGCACCCCCACTACGAGTAGCGCCCGTGACGGCGCGGACGGCCGAGCGCATCATCGGCTCAGCGCCTCGCGCTGCTCCCCCGGCCTACACCTGAGGTGCGGCTGGCGGTGCCGCGGGCGTCTCGGCGGGCGGCGCCACAGGCGTCTTGGCGCGCTCGGAGCCGTCGGCGCGAATCGCGCGGTACCTGTCCTCGTCGAAGCTGGGATGGTAGGGCACGTCGGCGACGATGACGCCGTCCTCGCCAAAGAGTTGTTGCTTGATCCAGAACGACGTCTGGTCGTGCAGCATCGCGTCGGCGGCGTTCTGCGGAGCGTACTCGGGCACCACAACCGTCACGACGTGATCCTTGTTCGGGCGCGGGAACGCCCGCACGTAGTTGAGCACCGGCGAGATGACCTCGCGGTACGGTGACGGGACGATCGTGAGCTTGATGCCCAGCCCCGCCTTGTCCCACTTGCGACGGAAGGCCTCGCCTTCCTCGCTGCTCACGTCGACGAAGATGGCGTCGACCGTGTCGGCGCGAAGCGTCTTGGCGTACTGGAGCGCGCGTACGAGGCGGCGGTCGATGGTCTTGACCAGGATGACCACATGGTTGTGCAGGCGGTTGTACGCCTGCCAGTTCATGTCCACGAGCTCGCTATCGGGCAGCGCAAGCTCCTCGCTCACCAAGTCGTAGCGACGCTTCACCCACAGGAAGTACGCGACCATGATCGGCACGAGCACCATGACGATCCAGGCGCCTTGACCGATCTTCGCAATAGCGATGATGAGGAACACGATGCCGGTCGTGACTGACCCCACGGCATTGACCACAGCGGCGGCCTTCCAGCCCGGGTCGTCTTGGTTCTTGAACCAGTGGACGACCATCCCGGCCTGCGACAGGGTGAACGACATGAACACGCCCAGCGCGTAGAGCGGGATCAGCGCGCTTGTCTCGCCGCGGAAGCCCACAACCAGCACCGCTGCGGCCGCGGTCAGAATCAGGATGCCGTTGCTGTGGACGAGCCGGTAGCCCTTGTCCTTAAGCTGATGCGGCAGAAAGTCGTCGCTTGCCATGAACGAGCCCAGCCGAGGGAAGTCCGCGTAACTCGTGTTGGCGGCGATGACCAGGATTCCCATGGTGGCGAACGAGATCACGTAATAGATAAGGCCAGTCCCAAACAGCTGACGCGAGATCTGGCTGATGACCGTCTCGGTCTCGACGTTGCGAACCCCCGCCGTCACCGCGATGTAGGTGATGCCGAGGAAGAGGAAGAGGAGGATGCCGGCCATCCAGGTCAGTGTCTTCGCTGCATTCTTGGAGACGGGCTCGGCGAACGCCTGGACGCCATTCGCGATTGCCTCGACGCCCGTCATGGCTGCGCAGCCGGACGCGAACGCCCGCATCAGCAAGAAGAGCGAGAACGCGCCCAACGGAACGATCGCGGCGTGCGATGAAGGCACCTGGATAGCTGCCGGCCCTCCAGTGAACAACTTGAAGAGTCCCCAGAGGATCATCCCGATCATGGCGACGATGAACGTGTAAGTCGGTATCGAGAAGATGGCGCCGGACTCTTTGACGCCGCGAAGGTTGCCCACCGCGAGAATCGCGATGAAGAACAGGCAGATCGGCACGGTCCACGGCAGCATCTTCGGGAACGCCGAGGTCACCGCAGCCGTCCCCGAAGCAATGGACACGGCGACGGTCAGCACGTAGTCGACCAGCAGCGAGGCGCCGGCTATCAGCCCCGCCATGTCGCCGAGGTTCTCGCGCGCGACGATGTACGAGCCGCCGCCGCTGGGATAGGCGCGGATGGTCTGCCGATACGAGATGGCGACGATGACGAGCAGAACGGCGATGGCCAGCGAGATGTACCAGGCGAGGTGCAGAAACGCCGCGCCTGCGATCGATAGCACGAGGATAATCTCGCCCGTTGCGTACGCAACCGACGAGATAGCATCTGACGAGAACACTGCAAGCGCGATCGGATTCGAGAGCCTCTGGTGTCGAGATTCCTCGTTATGAAGCGGATCGCCGAGAAACACGTTCTTTACGCGACTGGGCATACGAGCCTACGACCCCTTAGGTGACTCACGCGAGTTGGCAAGCGCGCGCAAGGGCGCATCCCTCACCCCCGTCCCGGCATGCACCTGTCAGTGCATCTGCACAGGATAGTGTCACTCCTTGCGCTCGGGGAAGCCCCCATGTTCCGGAGCGTTCCAATCGCCAGTGGCGCTTACGCCGTTGGGGAAGTCCTGCAGCGGGTCGGCAGCGTCGTCGCCCATCGCATCGAGGATCTCGGGAATCTCGTCCTCTGAGAAAACGTCGAGCTTCAAGCCACCGGCGCTGTCCTCTTCGAGGAGAGCGGCCTGCTGACCCCATAGCTCCTTCTCCTCGGCGGCACCGTTGTCGTCGGCGGCCTTGGCGTCCTCCTCGGAAGTTGCACCGGGGCGAGTCGCGCCCTCGAGCACCACGTGCGAGTCGGCAGAGGCTGGGACCTCGATACCGAAGCTCAGCGGCGCGTCATCGACGGTGCCCGGGATTCCGGTCTCGGGCGCGTCGGGGTCGTTCGCGTAGTCGTCGGGAGCGCAGGGCTCCTGCTCGGAGTCGCACGCCACTTCTCGGCCATCGGGCTCGATGAATACGCCGCTCTCGCGGTCGAGGTGCTCATCTACGGGGCGTTGCGTTGCGTCATCGTCGGCAAACATGGCGTCCACCTTCTGTGCTGGCGACGCTTGAGGTCGCGGCGTACGGGTCACACCGATTGTGCCCAAGCCGAGGCGCCAGCGAACAGCCACCGCGTCCCGGCCGATGCCGCGCCGCATGCGAAGGCTTCCAAGCCGTTCGCCGTTCGCGGTCATCATATGGCCATCTGCCGACGATACATGCCATTCGCGTGGGTTTCGCAGAGGTTTCATGCGCCAGGACACATGCTGGCCACATGTTGATACGCCTGGCCGACCGGCGAATGTTCGGCGGGCGCGTTCACCGGGGAACCGGGAAGGAGTGGTTGGGATGGCAGATCAGACGACATCCCCGTCAAAGGGGTGGGTCGTCACCATCGCAGGTTTGTGCATCAACCTTGCGTTGGGCGTCCTTTACACATGGAGCATCTTCACCGCCAAGTTCACGACGGTACTTACGCTCGGAGCTGGCGGTGCGGTGTCCACCAAGGAGGCGCCGGTTGCAGGCGCCGGTCCGATTCCGGCTGCCGACGCAGTCACCGTCTACCACCTCAAGCTCGCCGAGGGCGCCAAGACGGTCAGCGGCTTCTTCGTCAGCGGCCTCTCAAAGGCAGGCGACCCGACCTCCGGCTACAAGACGGTCGGCGTCGCCAAGACCGTGCTCGCCGAGCACGCGTACAACTGGGCCGCTACCGACGCTCTGGCGCCGTACGCGCTCGCGCTGCTCTTCTTCGCCTTCACGATGGTCTTCGCTGGCCGTCTGCAGGACAAGTACGGCCCCCGCATCGTTGCCACTGCCGGCGGCGCGTGCGTTGGTCTCGGCATGATCCTGGCTAGCTTCTCGGACTACTCGGCCAAGGGTAATCACGGGCTTCTGCTCCTCGGCTTCGGCGTTCTGACCGGCATCGGCATCGGCCTCGCATATGCGTGCGCCACGCCCGCCGCAGTCAAGTGGTTCCACGCTAGCAAGCGCGGCCTGATCTCCGGCATCGTGGTCGGCGGCTTCGGATTGGCTTCCGTCTACACCGCTCCGCTCACCACCCAGCTCATCTCTGGCGCCGGCCTCAACGGCACCTTCATGTATCTCGGCATCGCATTCCTGATCGCGATCATCCTGTTCGCGCAGTTGCTTCAGAACCCGCCTGCGGGCTACGTCGCTCCGGTTCCGGCCGGCTTCACGCCTCCGCCGCCCAGCGCCGCCGCAGCGACCGCCCTGAAGCGCGTCGAGTACACGTGGCAGCAGATGGTCAAGACCCCGCAGTTCTACCTCCTGTGGATGATGTATGCCTTCGCGGCCTTCGCCGGCCTGATGATGACCGGCCTTATCGGCAAGGTTGCGCCGGAGCTTCTGTCCCCGGCTGACTACGCGGTCATGTCCTCGGCCGAACTGGCCGGCATCGCTCTGGCCTCGGGCTTCCTGCTCGTCATGTTCCTGGCCATCGGCAACGGCCTCGGTCGCCCGATCATCGGTATGGTTTCGGACCGGATCGGTCGCGTGCCTTCGATGATCATCGTCTTCCTGTCGCAGGCCGTGCTCGTCGCGCTCATCCTCCCGAACTCGCACAACCTGTACCTGCTGCTCCTGGTCGCGGCGCTCATCGGCGCAATGTACGGCGCCAACCTGACGCTCTTCCCCGCCGCGACGTACGACTTCTTCGGTACCAAGTTCGGCGGAGTCAACTACGGCCTGATCTTTACCGCTTGGGGCGTCGGCGGCGCTCTGGGTAACTACGCCGCTGGTTGGATCAAGGACGCCTACGGAGTGTTCACTCCGGCGTACTACATCGCCGCCGGTCTCCTCGTGGTCGCCGCGGTCCTGGCGATCACCGTCAAGGAGCCGCATCACGCGGCCGAGGACACCGCCGCCGAGCACATGGCTCACGCGCAAGCGTAGTCCCACCGCTCGACTGCACCTCACGACAGCACTGCACCGAAGGGCCCCGGGCAGCCGGGGCCCTTCTTCGGCTTGCGCCCGCACTTGCCGATACATTCCTCAGGACCTGCAATACCTGCCCGCAACCCCGCAACGAAGGACCCGCATGCCCGTCAACGACCGCGAGAAGCTCGGCGAGCTTCTCCAGCGTATCGGCCTCCTCTCCCTCGATCAGCTCGACGACGCACTGGCCCAGCAGTCCATGCACGGTGGACGGCTCGGCGAGATTCTCGTGCGCGAGCTCCATCTCTCCGAGGAGCATCTCGCCAAAGCACTCGCCGAGCAGAAGAACCTGCGGCAGGTCGACCTGGCCAGCATCGAGATCGACCGCAACGCTGCGTCGCTGCTGCCTATCGGCATGGCGCGGCTCCGCGAGGTCATCCCGATCGGTTTTCGCGAGGGCAGGCTGGTGCTCGCCATGTCCAACCCCCTCGACATCGAGGCGATCGACGAGACGCAGCTGCGCACCGGCCACAAGGTGGAGCCGGTCGTTGCCGCGGCTAGTCAGGTCCGCTTCGCCATCGACAAGTACCTCGTGGCCTCCAACGCGCTCGAGGAGCTGGGCAGGCGCTCGCTGGGCGTTGCCTCCGATGTGCTCGACGAGGACATGGTGGAGGGCGACGTGCCGGTTGTGCGTATCGTCAACCAGATCCTGCGGGGTGCGGTGCGCGACGGCGCCAGCGACGTGCACATCGAACCTGGCGAGCACGAGACCCGCGTGCGCTACCGCATCGATGGCGTGCTCCAGGACATTGCTGGCCTCCCCAAGACCTCGCATCCCGCGGTGACGGCGCGTCTCAAGGTGCTCGCCGACATGGACATCACCGAGCACCGCCGGCCTCTTGACGGCCGCGTAGCCCTTCGCGTCGACGGCATGAAGGTCGACGTTCGCATCACCACC
>JARLGT010000016.1 GCA_031292615.1 Coriobacteriia bacterium
CCCAGATGTGGCGACGAGTCTGCGGATCCAGACCGATGGTCGGTTCGTCGAGGAAGAGCACCTTGGGGTGGTGCAGAAGCCCGCGGGCAATCTCGAGCCGCCGCTTCATGCCGCCGGAAAAGGAGCGGACGTCCTCGCGCACCTTCTCAGTCAGGTCGACCATCTCGAGAAGTTCGGCCGCGCGCTCGGCGAACACGTCTCGGGGCACGTCGTAAAGCATCGCGTGGAACTGCAGGTTCTGCCAGCCGGTGAGGCGCTCGTCAAGCGTCGGGTCCTGGAAGATCAGGCCGATCGAGCGTCGCACCTCCGCCTGCTGCGTCGCCACGTCAAAGCCGTTCACGACCGCCGACCCGCCGGACGGCTTCAACAGGGTGCAGAGCATGTTGATGGTCGTGCTCTTTCCCGCGCCGTTCGGTCCCAAGAAGCCGAAGATCTCTCCTTCGGCCACGTTGAAACTGACTCCGTTGACGGCCGTGAACTCATCGAACTTCCGCACCAGATCTGAGACGCGGATCACATCCATGAGCGAACCTTCTTGCCTCGCCGGAGCTTCGAATGGTCACGATGCTACGAGAATCTTACTAATCCTCCACGTCAATGTCATTACCCAAGGGCACCGAATCCCACGTCCAAGCGGGTCGTGTGTTCGTGAAGGTCCGGCTACGCTTCTTCGGCGAACACCGGTTTGCCGTGGCCCGTGAGCAAGAGTCGATACTCCAGCGCTCTGATTTTGTCGGCGGAGGCAAGCGCCTGGTCGTAATTGGCCGAGAGCGCCTTGCGTGGCAGACGCACGTCCCCCTTTGAATCGCTAAGAAGGGCGTCGCCGGAGAAGACGACAGCGTCTCGCACTAGCGTGATGCTGCCGGGCGTGTGGCCAGGTGTGTGCATGACGGTGAAGCCTGACACCGAATCGCCATCGTGAAGTACGACATCGGCACTGATCGGCTCGACACGCATGAAGCGCGACAACACCGAGAACACGACGGCCAGCGGGCCGGGAGGGTTCTTCGCGCTCGGGCCGCCTGCGAGCGTCGGAGCGTCGTCGGCGTGGATGACGACCTTTGCTCCGGTCAGGGCCTTGAGGCGGGCGACGCTGCCGACGTGGTCAGGGTCGGAATGGGTGATCACGATGGTTCGTATGTCGCTCGGCGCGTAGCCGAGACCGCGCACGAACGTCACGATTCCGTCCGCATTGCCTGGAAGGCCCGTATCGACGACCAGGAGGCCTTCTTGGGTCTTCACGACGTAGGCGTTTGCACCACGGACGCCTTCGATCTGGTACACGCCATCTGAAAGCTCCATCGTGCGCCTCTCCGCTCGCTGCCGTCCGGTACACGGCTCATCCAACACCCGCCACGCTTGGACCTCGCCCAAGGTCCGCCAAGCCCGGAACACCATACGCCGACGCGCCTTCCGCGGCAGCGGACAGAGCGTCGCAAGCCAGCGAGTGACGGCTCAGTCACGTTTCTCAGATTGCAGTCAATGGGAATCAACCGTCAATCACCGAAGCGGCCGACGTAGTCGGCTGTCACAGCAACCAAGGCCACCGAATGAGTCCCGCACCGGGTTAGCAGCCGGGAGACTGACCGCAAAGACCGCCGACGAGGCGGCCCGAGGCAAGGAGAGCGAGCATGCGCACGATCACGCTCGAGGAGCATTTTGCGACGCCGGCCTTCATGCAGGGCCCGGGGCGAGGGCTGGGCGACGCCGCGGGGAGGGGCCAGATGCTCTCCGGCATGCCTGACGGCTTCGCCCGCCTTGGGGAGCGCCTCCTCGACTTGGGCGATGGCCGAATCGCCGAGATGGACGCTGCCGGCATCGATGTTCAGGTGCTCTCCCTGAACTCCCCCGGTGTCCAGCAGCTCGGCGAGACCGAGGCGATAGATCTTGCCCGCGAGACCAACGACCACCTTGCCGCAGCGGTGGCTCGCTACCCAGGTCGCCTCGAAGGGCTTGCCACTCTGCCAACAGGAACGCCTGAGCTTGCTGCCGACGAGTTGGAGCGGCTGGTCACCCAGCAAGGCTTCAAGGGGGCCGTGATCAACGGCCACAACCGGGGCCGTTACCTCGACGACCAGTTCTACTGGCCCATCCTCGAGCGTGCCGAGTCGCTGCAGGTCCCGATCTACCTGCACCCGACGCCGCCACCGCAGGCAGTCATCGATGCGTCGTACTCGGGCAACTTCGCCCCGGGAGTCGCGACTCAACTCGCGTCGAACGCATGGGGCTGGCACATCGAGACCGCGATCCACGTGCTTCGCATCATCTTGGGCGGCGCGTTCGACAGGTACCCGAACCTGCAGCTCGTGATCGGGCATCTCGGCGAAGCACTGCCGTTCATGCTGCCGCGGGTCGACCGCAATCTCTCGCCGCAGATGACGAAGCTGGACCGCTCGGTGGGCGCCTACCTGCGCGAGAACGTGCACTACACGTTCAGCGGCTTCAACTTCACGCCCACGTTCCTCGACCTGTTCTTGCAGGTAGGGGTTGGCCGCATCATGTTCTCGGCGGACTACCCGTACGGGTCGATGCCGGCGGCCAAGGCCTTCCTCGACGGACTGCCAATCAGCCCCGCCGACAAGGAGCAGATCGCGCACGGCAACGCGGAACGCCTTCTACGACTGTGATCGCCCGCCACAAGCGCGTCAGCCCAGAATCGGAGTGGGAGCCCATCAGGCCGAGAAGGCAGCGTGGAGGGACATGCAATGGAAATCAGCGACAAGGTTGTCATCGTCACGGGGGCGTCCTCGGGAATCGGCGCAGCGTTCGCGCATTCAGCTGCGCGCCAGGGCGCGCGCCTCGTGCTGGCGGCGCGACGCACCGACCGGCTGGAAGCACTTGCAGCCGAGCTGCCCGACGCGCTGGCAATCACAACCGACATGCGCAAGCCCGATCAGGTCCGACGGATGGTGGATGGCGCAGTGGAGCGCTACGGGCGGGTTGACGTGTTGGTCAACAACGCGGGGCAGGGCCTGCACGTGCCGATCGAGCAACTCCGCCTGGACGACCTGCAGGCCGTAGTGGAACTCAATGTCTACGGCGCGATAGTGGCGATGCAATCTGTTCTGCCGCTGATGCGCAGTCAGGGCGGTGGCGCGATCGTCAACGTGAGCTCAAACACGACGCGCATGGTGATACCGGGCATCGGCCCCTACTCCGCGACCAAGTGCGCGCTCAACCAGCTGTCGGCTACGGCTCGCTTGGAGTGGGCGGCGGATGGGATCGCAGTCTCGCTGATCTACCCCAACGTGACCGCGACCGAGTTCCACGATGCGTTGCGCGCGGGCACGATCCGAGGTGGAGGGCGCTTCGCCGCCCAGCCGCCAGAGCTGGTGGCCGAGGCGATTCTTCGGGCAATCAACACCGGCGAGGCCGAAATCGTCATTCCGCCGACGCCGGTGCCCTAGGCCAGCGCCTCCAGCGCCTGCCACGAAAGGCAACGAGTGGCTGTGCGGATCGACGTCTAGGCTTGAGTGCGATTCTTGCGCGCGGAGGCAACATCGCCGTCTGTGATGGCGAAGAACAGCTCAGGCAGCAGCCCCTTCAGCCGGAAGTACAGCCTGCTGATACCGCCGATCACGACGTAGTAGCGGCCGCTCTCGACGGCCCGGACGATTTCGGCCGCAACCTGCTCCGGAGCGATCGCCTTGATGTTGCCGCACACCTTGTCGCACTCGGCGGGGCGATAGAGCTTCTCGTTCGCAAGGCCAGGGGTGTCCACGTCGGGTGGGCACACGACGGACACCTTGATCCCGAGCGGCTTCATCTCTGAGCGCAGTGCCTCCGAGAACCCCATCACCGCGTATTTGGCCGTCGAGTACGCCGTGTAGCCGAACACTCCGATGAAGCCCGCGACCGACGCGACGTTGACGATGTGTCCGCTGCCGCGCGCCTTCATGGCAGGTACCACGGCTTGTGTCGCCGCGATAAGTCCCAGCACGTCGATGTCCATGTGCTGCTTGAAGAGTTCGGGGGGCATCTCCTCGAAGTAGCCGGGGATGAAGACGCCAGCCGAGTTCACGAGCACATCGGGTGTGCCGAGTCTTCCCATGATGTCGTCGATCGCCGCCCGAAGCGCCGTTGTGTCGCTCACGTCCACGCTCGACGTGAGGACCTGGGCGCTTGTGCCCCCGGCCTTCTCAACGAGCTGCTTTGCCTCGGCAAGGCGGCCTTCATCTCGCGCGATCAAAGCGACGCTGGCTCCTCGGCTTGCGAATGCCTTCGCCGTCGCCAGTCCGATGCCGCTACTGCCGCCCGTGACGATGACGGACTTGCCCGTGAAGTCGTTTGTCCGCATAGTTGCCCCATCTTGGTCGCATCGTGTGCACGAAGCCTACAACGGATTGGTGTCGGTCGCAGTCTCGTGTGGTGTGCGTATGTTCTCATAGCAGCCAATCGTCAGTGGAGCCGACCTGCGAAACGGGGACATGAATGACCACCATTTGGGATGACCAGGCGTTCGAACCGCTTTGGTCGGTAGAGGACGGCCGCAAGGCGGGGCTGTACTTCTATCTGGAGGCCATCGAGGAGTACCTGCCCGGCAACCGGGTTCGCGTTGTGGGGCACGGAGAGATGCTCCTGTTGGGCGGCTACTCCTACCTTGGGCTGAACCGCCATCCCGAGATTGATGCCGCCGCGCATGATGCGATCGAGCACTACGGGACCGGAACCCACGGCGTCCGCATGTTGGCTGGCACGACGGCGTTGCACAAGGAGCTCGAGGCCGAGGTCGCTCGTTTCAAGGGGACCGAAGCCGCGGTCACGTTCTCCAGTGGGTACTTCGCGAACTTCTCTACCATCGCGTGTTTGCTCGGCAGGCACGATACCGTGATCTGCGACAAGCTCGACCACGCCAGCATCGTCGACGGCTGCATCCTTTCGGGCGCGCGGTTCGTGCGCTACCGGCACAACGACATGACCCATCTGGAGAAGTCGCTCAAAGACCCGAAGAATACTGGCCGCGTTCTCGTCGTGACCGACGCTGTGTTCAGCATGGACGGCGACGTGGTCAACCTGCCTGAGGTGAGTCGGCTGTGCAAAGAGCACGGCGCGCTGCTCATGGTGGATGAGGCACACTCCATCGGTGTGCTCGGCAAGACTGGGCGCGGCATCGAGGAACACTTCGGTCTGTCCGCCGATGCCGTCGACGTGAAGATGGGGACGTTCAGCAAGGCGATACCGAGCGTGGGTGGTTACATCGCCGGGAGCAACAAGCTCTGCGAGTTCCTGTCACACCAAGCGCGCGGCTTCATCTACTCCGGCGCACTTCCCCCGGCGAGCGCCGCAGCTGCACTGGCGGCCCTTCGTGTCATCCAGCGCGAGCCCGAGCGAGTAGCGCGGCTCCACGAGAACGTCACGTACTTCGCCAATGCGCTGACCGAGCGAGGATTCTCGTTCCTGGACAGCACCACGGCCGTCTTCCCGATCGTTTGCGGCGACGATTGGCCGGCGTTTCAGTTCGCCCGTGGTTGCCAGCGGCGCGGCGTCTACGTTCAGGCCATCCCATACCCGGTGGTTCCCAAGGGCATGGCTCGCCTTCGCGCGGCCGTGTACGCCACGCACACCACGCAGGATCTGGAGTTCTGCGCGAACGTGCTGCGTGAGGCGGCCGAGGAGGTCGGCGGGATACTGCACTGAGGCGGCTCCGACGGCACCCAGACGATCGCGTCCTTGCTCCGGTCCGACAGCGACACGTCGACCGCGGCGGCTTTGGCTCGGGCCGGCGCGTGACTCCGATGCTTGGCTGCGCGCGTGAGCTGGGTACTCTCTCCAACGAACACCGGTAGCTGGCGAGCCCCGCTCGGTGCGCAACTCACTGCTGACCAAGGAGTGCGGCATGACAGATCGTCATGACATGTCGGCTGCGCCTGAACCCACTTCGGCCGGGACGCCCGGCCGGCACGTGCCCGCGGGTCTCTGGGTTCTGCTCGTCTTGTGCGGGTTTCTCGCGCTCGCGGCCCTGTGGTTCGCGCTGTTCGGTGCCCCTCAGACGATCGGCCCCGAGGCTTCGGCGCCTGCGGGGGTACGGGTGACGGGCTCGACCGCGGGCGGGAGCACCGCCGCGGGCTCGGGCATCACCCCGGCAGATGTGCGAAGCGTGCTCGGACAACTGGACTACGCCGAGTCGAACGACACGTCGGCCACCGAGTACGCCAACATGCTTAAGCACGTCTTGGCCGGTGTCGACGTGGCCAACTTCGCGCAAGACGCGCTCGGCGCGGCCTCGACGATCTCGTGGCAGGCGCCCGGCACGTACGCTCCGGTGAACATAACGGGCGCCGAGAAGCGGGCGATCGTCGCTGAGGCCATCGCTTTCTACCGCTCTAACGAGGCATCTGCGGGGGAAAAGGCGGCGCTCGATAGCATGCTGAGCGCTTGGTACAGCCGGCCCGTGCAAATCAGTCGTCCGGACGCTCTGCGCGAGGTGGTCGCCCAAGGTCTGGTGCCGCTGGGCCTCATGTTCGGGGCGCAAGACGCAGACAACCAGTTCGCGTGGCATGTACTGAGCGCCACGGTCACCGGGCCCCGCTCGGCCGACGTAGTCTACTCGGCCAGCGCGATGCCACGGTCAGGCTGGCGGTTCGTCGATCCGACGGTGCGCTACGTCAAGCACCTCACGTTCGCACGAGGCCCTTCCGGGCGGTGGCGCCTTGCAGGATGGAGCAACTACTCGAAAATGAACCAGGCGTTCCACTCCAACGTCACGCCTCCATCGGCGGCCATCAATCTCGACGAGTGGTGGGGCGGCCTCTAGCTCTGTCTGGCCGTTGCACGACGTTTGCTCTGGTTGGCGAAGAGACCTTCGCGAAGGAGTGGTGTCGTGGGACCTGTGCGTCGTCCGGCTGCGCGTGTTGTTGCTCTGGCACTGCTTGCGCTGCTCTCGCTGTCGCTTTCGGGGTGTGCCTCGAACGCAGCGACTGGAACTCAGAGTGGCGTCGAATCGACCGTAACCGCGAGACCCGTAGGGGGCAAAGGCGTGAAGACTGTCTACTTTGCTGGCGGATGCTTCTGGGGCACCGAGAAGTACTTCGATCAGATTCACGGCGTGACCGCCACCGAGGTCGGTTACGCCAACGGCGCGTCCAACTCGGCCACGTATGGCGACGGCAGTGGCTACGCCGAGACGGTGCGCGTCGACTACGATCCCGCGGTCGCGCCGCTGCCCTTCCTGCTCCGTATGTTCTACCTGGCGATCGACCCGACGACGATCGACCGTCAGGGGAACGACGTGGGCACGGAGTATCGCAGCGGCATCTACTACACCGATCCTGCGGATCTCCCAATCGTCCAAGCCTCACTCGCCAAGCTGCAGACTCAGTACAGCGCGCCCATCGCGATAGAAACTGGGCCGCTCAAGACCTACACGCGGGCCGAGGACTACCACCAGAAGTACCTCCAGAAGAACCCCGGCGGGTACTGCCACATACCGATCAACCTCTTCAAGCAGGCGGCATCGGCACGGCCCGAACCTTCCGATTTCCCGGCTGCCAAGTGAGCTGCCACGTGGCGAACACCCGAGTCGCCAGCCTGCAGCCGGGGTTTGAGCTGAGCGCGTGAGCGGAAACGGCCCCACTGCGCAAGCTCCGAGGCGCGGTCCCGAGCCGTCACTGAGCCCGGCTGCTTCGGTGTGTCTCGCGCTCGCGATGTTCGCAGCTGCAGGGGCCATTGCTCTTGGCGCCACGTGGCTCATGCCCGCGGCCTTCGCAGGCCGAGGAGGCGCGCTCGCCTCGGCGCAGCCCCGCAGCGCTTCATCCGGACCCAGCTGGCGGGAGGTCGGCGTCTCGGTGGAGGGGCGCCCCATCCTTGCGGCGAGTTTCGGCTCGGGCAAACGCCGTGTGCTCGTGATCGGCGGGATCCACGGCAGCGAGTTCGGCGCCGATGTTGCCGAGGCGTTCGCAGCCTGGCTCGCCGAGAACCCCACCGCTGTTCCCGCCGGCACGAGAGTCGACGTCGTGGCGTGCGCCAACCCCGACGGACGCGCCGCGGGCAAGAAGGGCAACGCCCACAACGTCAACCTCAACGGCAACTTCCCATCTCGCAACTGGAAGCCGCAGCGCTACCTCACCACAACCGCAGGCCCGCGCGCTGGCTCCGAGCCTGAGACGCAGGCGCTGATGCGGATGCTGGCGCAAGGATACGTGCGCGTCATCAGCCTTCACTCTCAGGGCGGGTTCATCGACTACGACGGGCCGAACGCCAGCGCGCTGGCCAGCCGAGTCGCATCATTGTCGGGATTGCCGGTCAAGAAGCTCGGCCCGGCGTCACTCTACGCAGGCAGTCTCGGCACCTACGTCCCACAGCGATTCGGCATCCCGGTCCTGACGTTCGAGCTGTCGTCACGCACGATGGCGCCCGGGGTACTCGCTGCGCTGCTGGCCTCAGTTCGCTGAGAGCGAGCTTGCATCGCCGCCGCACCCGGATGCCCGGCGAGGATTGGCCACCCTACTGTAGGACCGCCAACCGCCTGCCGATGTAGAGGGTGCATCGACAAGTGGAGGCGTTCGGCATGTATGGCAACGGGTTGGCGCACACACGGATAGGCACAATCTGCAACGAGCTCGGCAAGTACGGGATCACTGCGACCCCGTCCGACACCCAGCCCCAATGGCTGGTGGTCAGCGCGCCCTCCCCAGCCTTTGCCGAGTCGGACATGCTCTGGGGTGCGCCGTGTGCTGCTGAGGTGTTCGTGTCCGATGCAGAGCTGCTTCGGCCCGACTGCTTCGAGATCGTCTTAGGCAAGGTCGCTTCGGTCGTCGGGCACCCCTGCTAGTGCGCGTGACGCTCCCGCAACCCCCGATCGGCGCGCAAACAAGCAGCACGCGTGACGCGTGAACCGTGCGCGAGTATTGGGGAGCAACGCGGCCTTATTCGGCCGCACAATCCGGACGAGACTACACTGCCCACTCCCGGTGCACGCTCAGATTCGAGAGATACGTATGCCGAGCATCGTTCTCGGCATCGAGCTTCGCTAGGGCGTCGTCGACCTCGCGAAGCCGTTCGCTCATCTTGAGCAGCATCTGCCGGACGAACGGGTCCGAGACAGGCATCGCCTGAAACTCCGAGTTGCTGATGAACCGAAGCTCGGTCTCGCCGACCGATATCGCGCCTGCCGACCTCGGCTTGTGGTCGAACAGCGACATCTCGCCGAAGAAGTCTCCCTGCTTGAGCAGGGCAAGCGTGGTCTCGTGACCGTTCGCTTGGCGGAAGATCTTCACCTTGCCGCCCAGAATCACGTACATCCCGTCGGGCGGGTCGCCCTCACTGAAGATGATTGCGCCATTGCTGGCCTTGCGGACGAGAACGTCGCCTCCCATGGCCGAACCCCCAATCCCAGCGGCGCTGCGATACGCGCCGGCAACGCAGTACATACCACGGTCGGGACGATTCACGCGCCGATCGTGTCGCCTGCGCTGGCTCCCTCGCCGCCCCGGGCGTCCGTCCATGGCCCCCAATCCACGACGCCGCGATCCCAATCTGAGAACTCTGACGTGCGTACGGCTATGATTGGACAAGCCGCTGCTGGGAACGCCCTTCGGGCGAGCGCTAGTGGCCCTCTGATCAAAGGGATCCTGTGAAGAATCAGTACTTCGGCGACCGGAACGACTTCTTCAAATACGACCTGACGCTCTCGCTTGTGGAGCAAGTCGGCGCGCTGAGGGCGTTCACCCTCTTGCCGATGCTTACGCCCGACGACGGGCGTGCCGACGGCAACTTCACCGACTACTCGGCGCTCGGCAAGCATCGGCCTGGCCTTCATGAGTACCTCAAGGCATGCGTGGCGGATCCCGCTCGGCGCAGAGTCTCTTCGCTCAAGCACTACATGCGCCGCAACGAGCCTAAGGTGCGCTACCACCAGCACGGTGACGACGCTTACCTCACCGACGTCCCTCGGGCGTCGTACTTCGCGGGAGTCTCGCAGGTCGAGATGGCGTCTTCCGTCATCCTCTTGGATCCGGACAACGGCTTCGAAGTGTCGAGCATGTCGCGCACGACCGAGCACAAGTACCTGCGGTACAGCGAGCTCGCCGATCTGTACCACGCCATGGGCCGCGACTCGGTGCTCCTCGTCTATCAGCGCTGGCCGAGAATGCCTCGTGACAAGGCGTTTGCCGATGTTGTGGGCAAGATTGCGGACCACCTGCCCGAGGCGCCCCGCCCGGTGTGCGTGTCGAGCGCCTCGACCGGCTTCTTCGCGCTCGCGAAAGACGAGCAGTTGCTCTCGGAAGTCCGTGGCGTGTTCGACGGTTATGCGGATTCCCGGGGGTTTGAGGTCTACGCGTAGGTAGCCAGCCCGCAGCTCTCCGATATGCCGACCTCGCGTCGTGGGTAGAGTCGGACCACATGCAGTCTCCGACGTGGATGCGCCCTGAAGCCCGGTTGAAAGGGGACTCTCGTGAGTGCCGCCAGCACCACGACCGTGCTAGCCCAATACATCGGGCACTACGGCTACCTCGCTATGGCCGCGGCAGTACTGGCCGAGAACCTGGGCCTGCCGGTGCCGGGCGAGACGGCCGTCCTCCTTGCCGCAGGCGCGGCCTCGGCGGGGAAGCTGAGCGTCATCGTCGTGTGGCTGGTGGCCATCGTCGCCGCGATCGTGGGTGATAACGTAGGGTTCGGCCTGGGCCACTTCGGCGGAAAGCCGTTCTTCCTTCGGTTCGGTCCCCGGTTCGGCGTCAGCCATGAGAACTACGCGATGACCGAGCGCTTCTTCGACCGGTACGGCGGGCCAGCTGTGGCGATCGCTCGCTTCATCCCCGTGATTCGGGTCATAGCGGCGATCACGGCCGGAGCGTCGGGAATGGAGTGGAAGCGCTTCTTGCCCTGGCAGGCACTCGGCGCGTGTCTGTGGGCGACGTCTGCCGTGGCGATAGGCTACTACGGCAACCGAGCGCTCCTGTTCATGAAGCCCGAGCTCATCGAGGACTACGGCGCCTGGTGGCCCGTCGTGGCCGTCGCGGCGGTCGTGCTCGCCTTGGCTGCGGTCTCGCTCGTCGCGCATCTCCTCGCGCGCCGGATGACGCGTTCGGTCTGAGCTCTGCCGCCTTTTCATGCGGCGTTGCGCTGTTCGAAACGCGCGCGAAACCCGGTGCCCGTAGGCTCACATCAGAAGCAACACGAGAGCTCAGCGGGCGCAACGGCCGCGCGAACGCCACTGGAGGCGACACCCATGAAGCGCATCGAGGCAGTAATCCGCTCGGAGAAGATGCAGGAGGTCAAGCAGGCGTTGATCGACTCCGGTCACGCCGAGATGACCTTCTCAAACGTGCAGGGGCACACCGCCGAGAAGCCCATCACCAGCCATTTCCGAGGCCAGCAGTACACCGTCGACTTGCTGCCCCAGGTCGCTGTCGTGGTCATGGCCCACGACCACGACGTTCGGCCGGTCGTGGACGTGATCCGACAGCACGCTCGAACCGACCACACCGGAGACGGCCAGATCTTCGTGACCTCGGTCGACCAGATCATCTCGGTGCGCACGGGCGAGGTCGGTGTCGGAGCGCTCTAGCGTCCCAAAAGCTGGAACCTTTTTCGCTATGCTGCTCGTCAGATTCAGATTGCGACCCGCTTCGGAGCGAGATACGACGAAAGGCGCACATGGTGCCTCCTGAGGAAGTGCTCCAGAAGAGCGGGTTCATCGACCTGCATCAGGACATGCTCCTGGGCGTCGCTCGGCTCGAGGGCGGCTTTCCCGACTACAGCCCGATGTACCTGACGGGCAGCTCCCGAGTTGCCACGGTCTTCTCGTCGCTGTTTCCACATGGCGTGAGCGCAAACCTTATCGGCGAGCTCGAGGCACACGACGCGCTGCTCGAGTCCCATCCTGCAGCGCTGCGGCTCATCACCACCGTCGACGACCTGCTCGTCGAGGATTCGCGGGTTGGGGTTCTGCCGCACTCGGAGGGTTTCGAGCTGCCGGGAGTCGAGCCTGAGATGCTCGCCCACCTGTGGGCCGATCACTCCCTGCGCAGCCTTGCGCTGACGTGGAACCACGAGACGCCCTACGCATTCAGCTGCTACGACGACGGCGGGGCCAGCCTCAAGCCGGCTGGCCGAGAGTTACTGCGCACGTTGGAGCGAAGCCCGATACTCCTGGACCTGGCGCATCTCAACGATGCCGGGTTCCACGAGGCTCTGGATGCCTACGCGCCCCCGGTGCTCATCTCCCACACGTTCTGCCGTTCGATCGTCGATCACCCCAGAGGGCTGGACGACGACCAGCTCCGAGCAACTCGCGCCCACGGTGGGTTGGTGGGACTGGCGTTCGTCCCCGAGTTTCTCGGCGAGCGCGGATCTGTCGACGAAGTCCTGCGGCACATCGACAAGGTAGCCACCCTGGCCGGCGAGCGTGCCGTCTCGATCGGCACCGATTGGGGTGTGGCCGACATGGGCGAACTTAGCAGCGCGCAGTCCCTGCTGGGCCTCGTCGAGGCCGTTGCGGGAGCGTTCGGGTCAGAGCTCGCCGAGAGGTTCGCCTTCGGCAACGCCCACGACTTCCTCTGCGCTCAGTTGCCCATCGCTTCCTAGTGCGCCAGCGGCACCTCTTGAGACGCGGCGGCATCTAGCTTGTGTTGGAGCTCGGGGAACGCGAGCACCACCATCTCGACCAGTCGGTCGGCCGGGCGCGTCAGGGCATCGGTCGCGGGGATTCCGAGCTCGAGTTCGTAGCAGGCGATGGCCTGGGTGACCTCGGTGTCGGTCATGTTCTCGTGATTGATGGTCAGCCCGATGACTTTGGTGTCTGCAAAGGCGTGGATGAGGTTGATCTCGCTTGCGGCGGTGGGCATCGGCACGTCCGGGAAGTCGCCCAGCCACTTGCGGGTGGGCGCGTGCTGCAAGATGACCGCGTCGGGCTTGGCTCCACGCAGGATGAAGCTCGACGTCAGGTAGGCCGGGTGGCTCAGCGCACCCTGACCTTCGACCACGATGACGTCGGGATGCTCGCCTTCAAAGGCCTCCACCACGGCCGCTTCCATCTCGCCCGAGCAGAACTGACACGGAATCGCGTCGAGTGCCACGCCGTAGCGGGCGCCTTGGATAAGCCCGGTCTGCCCGGTGCCGACCATGACGGCCTTGATGCCTGCGTCGTTGAGCGCCTGCGTCAGAATCGTCGCCGTGGTGCGCTTGCCGATCGCGCCGTCCGTGCCCAGCACGGCGATGCGCGGGCAGGTGACGGTGGAGATGTGGCCCGAGAACATGCGGAGGTTCTTCTTCTCGCGAGGCCGCCTCACGTCGAGGATCGTCACGTTGTGAGCGGCCGCAGCCTGTACGAACTCCGGATCGTCGCCCAAGAACTCGTGCAGTCCGTTGACGATGTTCATCCCGTGCCGGATAGCCTCGAGCACGAGGCGTCGCTCGGCCGGCGAGAGCATTCCGCTGGACGGCGCTACGCCGAAGATGAAGGAGTCCGGAACGAATCCTGCCGAGGCAATCGCAGCCGAGAGGCTGGGGACGATGCAGATTCCGCTCGGCTCGTCGCCGAGAACCTCGCTGGCGTCCAGGCCAGCCTTCTGGCTGTCGATCACCGAGAGGATCTTGTACTTCTCGGAGTGGCGCACAAGTCCGTTGGCGGTCTTGCCGTCGCTTGCGCCGAAGTTGCCCTCGCAGTAGACCACTGCTGTGAGTTGGGCTTGGCCGAGTTCGTGACCCGAGGCCGTCTGGGTTAAACGATCCGATCGCCCAGCGCCACCGGGAATGAGGGTGTTAGCCTCCATGAGAACCATCTCTTCCTGTGGCAGACTATCGCCGACGGCCGGTGCCGCTTGCGCTAGTAGTCGTATGCACGTCTGTACCCAGCGAAGTCCATCGGGAAGCTATATGGGCTAGGGCGACGTGGGGGTTACAATACGCCTAATGCGATCTGAGTCCCCATGCTTGAGGAAAGGCCACGTTGATTAAGCCCGCCCGAATCACCCTTCCACTGCTCGTGCTCGTGGCACTTCTGCTCCTGGGACCCGCGCTCAGTGCCGAGGCGGCCGACCGGCCTCTGCCCGACTGGGCCACCCCACTCGCAGGCAAGAAGGTCGTTGGGGTGATTACGTCGCGCAAGATCGTCGCGCTGACCATCGACGACGTCCGCAGCTCCCAGACTGCGTCGATGACCGACGAGCTGGTGCGAGACAACCTGACGGTCTCGCTCTTCTGCGTCGCGTCCGAGATCGACACCGCCGCGGCACAGTACGCGGCCGGGGCGGGCATGGAGATTGCCGATCATGGCTGGACACACATCGCGCTTGGCAGCATGAGCTCGGAGGAAGCGAGCGAGGCGCTCGATTCGTCGGCGCAGCGTCTCTACGACATGGTGGGATACTGGCCGCCGTGGTATCGCTCGCCGTACCTGGAAGAGGGCCCCAACGGAGTCAAAGAAGCGAACGAGCACGGCATGCTCTACGCCCACATCTCGTGGAACTCGCGGGACTACGACGCTGGCATGACCTCTGCGACCGTCGCCGCTTCGGTATCGGCGGGCTTGCGACCGGGTGGCGTGGTGGATTTGCATGAGACGACCACCACCATTGCTGCGCTGCCGCTCATCGCCAAAGTGCTCAAGGACCGCGGGTACGAATGCCTCACGATGTCCCAGCTCGCGACGGCTGCGCCCGCGGCTACCAGCATCGCGATGATGTGGAAGGCGCCGAGCGGTCTTGCCAGGCCGACGGTGGTAGGGCGGGCCACGGCGAAGCACGGAACGACGGTCGTCGACGTGCTGACGCCCGCCAGATCGCAAAAGCTGCTAATCCGAGTCGAGCGCCGAAAGAAGAACGGGAAGTACACCTCGTACCGGTCGTATTCGGCCAAGACATCATCGGCCGGCGCTTGGAAGTTGAAGTTGAAACTGCCCAAGGGCGGCTATCGGATTCGCACCTCGGTGGCCATCTCGGACGTCTACCGCTCCGCAATGACATCGTGGACCAAGGTCTGGGTCTACTGAGGCCCGGCGCTTGGAACCCGTCCACAACCTCCCGCGACGGCACTCCCGCAGCCACATCTCGAAGGAGTCACGGATGCGCCTTAGAAGAATCGCGCTAGTCGGAGTCGCCGTCGCAATGGTGCTACTGCTATCTGGCTGCCACCGTCTCGGACTCGTGAAGTCGCCCGCAACATCCGCATCGAGCAGCAGCAAGACCGCGGCTTCTCCGAGCACTGCGCCGACCGGCACCGCGCCGGCGAACGCCGCCGGCATCGCCGTCGCGGTCCAGAATGGCGGCGGCATCAAGGGTCGCGGAGCGGCGATGGTGACTCGGCTCAAGGGGCTTGGCTTCAACCCTGGCAAGGCGACCAACGCAAAGCGCACCGACTACGCCACCACGGTCGTGCTGTATAACCCGGGTCACGAGGCGGAAGCCACACAGGTCCAGAAGGCCCTGGCACTGGGGAAGGTGCAACCGGCGCCTGCCGACGTCACCTTCCCGAGCGGTGTGCTGGTGATCGTGGGCAAGGACTTCTAAGCCGCAGTTCGCATCCCCGCCGGTGGCCCGTGAGGGCCGCTCAACACCACTGGATCGAAGTCTGAAACCACCAACATGAGGAGTGCCCGATGAGCGCTGCACAACCCACGCCAGAGCGAGCCCCGATCGCCGACGACATCTCGGCGGAGGAGCTCATCGCGCGCTACCTCGCTGGCCCCGCACTGGTGCGGGCGACGATCGCCGGCATGGACGCGGATCAACTGCATGCACGGCCCATCGAAGGCAAGATGTCGACGCACGATGTTGTCACCCACATCGCCGACTCCGAGGCCGGTCTGGGCGGGCGCCTCAAGCGCGCGCTCGCCGGCGAAGAGCCGTTGGCCACGCAGGGCGGCCACCCCGAGGCGGTCAGCGACCCCACTCGCGATCTGAGCGCGGATCTCGAGCAGCTCACAGCGGCACGCGAGCAGATGGGCGAGGCGCTGCGCCATATTGAGCCCGACGTCTGGGAGCGCATCGCGGCGCGCTGGGGTGAGCGCGAAGTGACCGTACGCCAGATGCTGTTGCTCATGACGCGCCATCTCGAGAATCACGTCGCGACCATCGAGGAGAAGCGCGCGGCGCTGGGGCTCTAGGCTGCGAACCGCGCGTGCGCGAGGCGCCCCCGAGCCTCAGAAGCGCGCGACTTGCCAGCGACGCCCATCGATAGCGAAGTGCGTCTCGACCGCCCTGAAGTCCTTGGCGTGAAGGTCCCTCTCGATCGCCATCTCAAGACTCCATGTGTCGTCCGAGACGGCGAGAGCCCCTCGAGCGAGCGCTTCTTCTCCGCCGCCAACGGCAGCGGCATGGTGCCCCGCGAGTTCTCGGCTGGTATAGGGCGCGTAGAAGTCGCCGTTTGCGAGGTCAGTCCGGAGCGATTGCCTAAGCGCGTCGAGCTCGCTGCGAGCAGCCAGAAGTTGGCCGGCTGGCGACTGAGCCACCAGGCACGAGCGGCTGTCGACGACTCGTTGCGTGTGGCGTGCGTGGAAGTCGCCGCGTGCGAGGTCTTTGGCGAGGGCGGCCTTGAGGGCCTTGATCACGGCTCGAGTGGACTCGAGCTGAAGAGTGATGGCGCGGTCGCCTGTGAACACGACGGCGGGGGAGCCTTTGCGCACGACTGCGACCTGCTGATCTTGGACCGGCGTGTCGCCGTCGTTGGCGGCTTGGTTGATCGTGGTGACGCTTTCCGCCGCCTGCGTCCCAGCTGCGTTGGCTCGCTGCGATGCCAGGGCTGTTGACCCGACGATCCCGGACGCGAGGAGCGCGAGAACCAGAGCAATTCTGACGGCGCTCTTGGTCAGAGTAGTCATGCGTTCCCACCCCCCGGGAACAGGCCGAGCGATCCAACGGGCCGGCGCTTTCGCTCACACCACGAGCTGCGCCGAAGACGTCCGCCGATAAGCATCCTTCACAATTACCACCATACCCCGTTTGGCCGAAAAGTGTGACTCAAATCACACCCACGTTTGCGCGGGTCGGCGGGGAAACGTCTGCGCCGAGCCGTACGTCGCGTGACACGCGTCGCGCGAGCAGCGTCGGCTAGAGCGTGTTCATCTGGACGTTCGAGAACCGGCGTCGGTAGCTGCTCATGTAGTCGACCTTGCGCTCGAGCGCTCCGATCACGCCCTGCGCGAAGTTCACTCGCTCGAACTCCTGGGCGCTGCCGAGCCCGCCAGGGGAGAAGACGTTCACTTCCATGAGCTTGTCGCCCACGATGTCGAGGCCGACGAGGAACATGCCGTCGGCCACCAGCTTGGGTCGCACGATCTCGCAGATGCGCAGGTCGCGCTCGGTGATCGTGGCTTGGGCGATCTCGCCGCCTACGTGCACGTTGCTGCGGATGTCATCGCCCTGCCGCATGCGCCGAAACGCGGCGTAGTGGCCTTTGTACTTGAACGGTCGCCCGTTCATCATGAACAGCCGCGTGTCGCCCTGCTCGGCCTCTTCGAGGTACTCCTGCGCGATCACGTAGCCGTCCCGCGTGAGCGCGTCGATGATCTGGTTGAGGTTCTTGTTCGAGGCGTGGTCGACCATGAACACGCCTTTGCCACCGCTACCTTGGAGCGGCTTGAGCACGGCTCGGCCACCCTGCTCTTTGACGAACTCCTTGATCTCATCCCGGTCGCGGGTGATGAGCGTGCGAGGCCGGACCTCCTCCGGGAACTCCTGGAAGTACATCTTGGTGATGGCCTTGGCCAAGCCGTTGGGGTCGTTGAGAACCACGACGCCGTTCCTCATCGCCAAGCGGCCGAACTCGATGGCGGCGTTCTGTCTCCAGGGAGTCTCGGCGTCTTGCGACGGGTCGTTTCGCAGCATCAAGACGTCGAGTTCGTCGACGGTGATTCGCCGGGTCTTGGCGTTGGATCCGCGCAGACCGGACAGATAGGCGGCGCCGCTGGTGTACTTGTCCTTGGGCGCATGCCGGGCGCGCGCCTTGATCATCTCGTCGGGGTCGTAGGCAAAGTCGCAGGGCGTCATCACCCAAGCCTCGTGGCCAGCGTTTATCGCGGCCACCGCCAGCCGAGTGGTGGAGTAGCCAGCGGTTTCGCTGTCGATGTCGTTGACCACGAACCCCATCTTCATTGCAGAGCCGTCCTCTCGAGAAGTGGCCATGCGCAAGCGCGCAGTCCGACCGCATTCTCAGCCGTCGAAAGCCGCATCAGTATGTGCGCTGGATCGAAGGGGCGGAAGCCGGTTTTGCAGAGAATTAACGGCCGCTTTACCTAAGGTTCGAAAGCGCTGCAGTGACCACCGGGACGGCACATTCGAGCGCCGAGCGAATGCGGCTCACAGCGTGCTCGTCGACGCGCCCGGTCCACTCGTCCATGTACGTCTTCTTGAACTCGATCGCCAGTGCCGCGCCGCTCTCGGGAAACGTCTCGGCGATCCAGTGCGCGAAGTGCCCGCCGCGAAACTTCACGTTCTCGCGGCAGTCGAATCCCGCGTCGTTCATGACCGCCGAGAACCCCTCGACCACTGGTGCCCATCGCTGGCGCTCGAGCCGACCCGTGCCGAGATTGACCTCGGGGTTCACTGCGGGGGGCGCGCCAGGAGCGGCCGCGCCGTCTCGGCGATGGTTGTAGCTGTGCAGGTCGAGAACGACGAAGCGACCGTGCTCGGCGATGATGCCGGATAGAACGGTGAACATTTCGGCGTAGAAGGTGTCGTAGACGGCGCGCGAGATGCGGTCCACTTGGTCAGGGAGTTCGTCGCGATAGACACCGAGCCCCCAGGCGTCCTCGGGACCCTGGTAGACGGCGCGGAATCGGGGTCGGTTCAGGTCGACCTCGAAGCGCGAGCGCAGCACCTCAATCAGCGTGCAGCCGCGCGGTGCCATGCGCGCCGTATGCGGATCCTCCTCCCGCAGGCGGTCTTGGTCGCCGAGCGCGATGTGCTCGCGAAGTTCGGGCCGCAACAGGTGGCCGGCGTGCAGCGCCAATGCGACCACCGGGCCCTCGCCGGTCACGATGCGTGCAAGCGGCGTGCCGGCTGCCTGAAGGGTGCGCACGGGTGCGTTGGAGTTGAACTTGAGTGGTTCCATCTACTCCGAGCAGCCCCTCGTCGCTTTTGGATACGGTGCCTGCGGTCAGGTGTCTGACACACGGTACCTGAGACGCCGCGCGGTGGGGAGGGGTTTGGGGCAGCGACAGCGCGACGAGGCGGACGGCGCGGCCGCGGTGGCGGGCACGTCGCCGTTGGGCTACATCCGGCGGCTGTCGTAGGCCCAGTTCATGAGTGCCTGTCGTTGCTTGGGTCGGCAGCGGTCGTCGCCGGGAAGACAGTTCTTGCGCACCTGCGCGGCGTGTCGGCGAAACGCTCGCCATAGGGCTATTTGGTGCTCGTCTTCGCCCGGAACGCGCCGGCCCATGAAGTAGCGGCAGTACCACTGGAACCACCCGCGCGGATCGTCCGGATGGATCCAGCCGCGCGCCTGCCACTCCGAGAGCGGAAGACTCGCGTTGACGCCGAAGTAGTTGAGCTCCGGCGCGTGCCGCTCGTGACATAGCCGAGCGCCCGCGTACCAGGCGTTAGGGAACTCAGCTCGGCAGTCGGTGAGGTAGCGCCCGCCGAACACGCCGAGGTGCAGCACCTCCTCCGGCGTCAGCTCGGGCTCGAAGCCGGCCGCGAAGTCCCTGCCGGCGGGTGACGTGAGCACGTACTCGTAGCCGTGCTGCATGAGGTCGTTGACCACGATCAGCTTGGGCCGGACTCCGTCATCGCGCATCGGGGCGCACCTCCTGCGGCAGAGGGTACACCTGTTGCGGCCACCTTGAGCCGGCCTGGTGACTTGAGCGACGGAGCCGCCACGCCGATGAGTAGCATGGCGTCCGTGCATCGCGGGTGCATCAAGTGAGGTCCGGTTTCCGCGCGTAGACGACCTTGGGGGATCCGTGGGCAACAAGATCGTTCTGGTCGACTACGAGAACGTCCAACCCGAGTCACTCCGAGCGTTCGACTACGACCAGAGCAAGGTCCTCGTATTCGTCGGCTCGACACAGGTGAGACTGCCCTTTGAGTTGGTCGAAGCGATGCAACGCTTGGGCGACCGAGGCGAGTACGTCCGCATCACGGGCTGTGGGCCCAATGCGCTGGACTTCCACATCGCGTACTACATCGGCCGCCTCGCCGTTCAGAATCCCTCGGCGACGTTCCGTATCGTGTCGAACGACACAGGGTTCGACCCGCTCATCGAGCACCTCAAGGCGAAGAACATCAGCGTGGTTCGGAGTGGTGCACCCAAGGCGATTGCGGCACCACAGCCTAAGGCGAGCGCGCAACCGCAGCCCAAGTCGAAGAAGGCTCCCAAGTCACAGGCCAAACCGAGCCCAAAGCCGGCCAGTCCCAAGACAAGCGCCGAGGACCGAGCTCGTCAGTTCATGGCAAACGTGTGCCAGCCCAAGTCGACGAAGCCCCGAAACGAGAAGACGCTTGCCAGTGCGATCGGGTCGTTCTACCAAAAGAAGCTGAGCGAACAAGAGGTCGCGGCCGTTGTGGGGGCGATGCGCAAGTTCGGCTTCATCAAAGTGGCGGGCGGCAAGATCAGCTACGCAGTGGCTGAGTACGCTCCGTAGGCCCGTCGGCCCGCACACCTGTGCCGCGTGCTCCCTCCGGGTACATTCCTATTCGACCACCAACCCGGAGCCAGGATGCCAACCGCCACAGACGAACATCGACTCATTCTCGTCACCGGCGCCACCGGCTACATCGGCGGCAGTCTCCTGCGACCATTGGTGGACGCCGGCTATCGGGTTCGAGCGGCAGCGCGAACGCCCGAGCGTCTTGCCGGTCACGTTCCCGAGGAAGTCGACGTTGTCGGCTGCGATGTGCTCGATTCCGGGCAGGTGACAGCCGCCCTCGAAGGCGTCGACACGGCCTTCTACCTCGTGCACTCCCTCGGCGATAGCGACCGGTACGCCGAGCTCGATCGAAACGCCGCCCTCATATTCTCGGCTGCGTGTCGCGAGCAGGGCGTGAGGCGAATCGTCTATCTGGGCGGGCTGGGCGCGAACTCAGGTGGTCGCCTGTCCGAGCATCTCGCAAGCCGTCAGGAGGTCGGGCGCGAGCTCGCCGCGGCCGGCGTGCCGGTTGTGGAGTTCCGCGCTTCGATCGTTCTGGGCGCAGGCTCGACCTCGTTCGAGATGATCAGGAACCTCGTGGAGAAGCTCCCAGCGATGACCACTCCTCGCTGGGTCCGGATGGCTTCGCAACCGATCGCGCTGGCCGACGTGGTCGCCTACCTTGTGGCCAGCGTCGCAGTTGAGCTCGAAGAGGGCACCTCGCACCGGATCTACGAGATCGGGGGATCCGACCGCGTGAGCTACGGCGACCTGATGCGTCTCTATGCGCACGCCCGCGGTCTGCGTCGGCTGGTCCTACCGGTGCCGGTGTTGTCGCCCGGCCTGTCGGGCTGGTGGCTCTACCTCTTCACGCCCAAGCAGGCGAAAGTGGGCCGACAGCTCGCCGAGTCCCCGCGCTTCCCAACCGTCGTCACCGATGACTCGGCCGCGCGCGACTTCCCGGGAATCCATCCCATCGGCGCGGCGGAGGCGATGGAGCAGACTCTGCGCATCGAGGATGAGGAGTTCGCCCGAATCTGCTGGGACGAGGAGTACGCGGGCCGCACGGCACCCGTCTCGGAGGAGCGGCAGGGGCGCTACATCGACTCGCGCGTGTTGCGCGTTGCCTGTCCTCCCGAGGCGGCCTTCGACCCGATCGCGTGCATCGGGGGAGAGCGCGGTTGGTACGCGTTCGACACGCTGTGGGACCTCCGCGGCTTCATCGACATACTCCTGGGCGGTCCGGGGCGTCGGCGCGGCCGGAAGGATCCGTTCGTGCTCGTCGAAGGTGACTACCTCGACTGGTGGCGCGTGGAGCGTCTCGACCCGCCCAGACTGCTGCGCCTCGTCGCCGAGATGCGCTTGCCGGGGCGAGGCTGGCTGCAGTACGAGCTGCGTCGCGACGGCGAGAGCACGATTGTGCGGCAGACGGCGCTCTTCGATGCGAAAGGCGTGCTGGGCCGCCTGTACTGGTATTCGGTGTTGCCGTTTCACCACTTCGTCTTCAACGGCACGCTGCAAGGTGTGGAGCGCGAGTGTCTTGCGCTCGTGTCGGGCCCAAACACATGCCCGCTGCCGGGCGCGTATGACCGCTCGCTCGAGCGCAGAGCAAGCGAGTCCGAGTAGGAGAGGACGACCCATGTCTGTCGAGTCACCCAAGTACGAAGTGTTGCGCCATGACGGCGAATTCGAGCTGCGCCGCTACGACGGATACCTGACTGCGAACGTGCGCATCGCGGCCGCCGGCTACAGTCAGGCCGCCAACGCTGGGTTCGGCCCGCTTGCGGACTACATCTTCGGCAACAACCACGCATCCGATCGCATCGCGATGACGGCGCCGGTCACCTCCGGCATGGCATGCTGCCAGAAGATCGCGATGACCGCGCCGGTGAGCGCGGCCGAGTCGCAAGGCGACTACGTCGTGAGCTTCACCATGCCCTCCGGCTACACGAGGGACAGTCTGCCCGAGCCCAACAATCCGCGCGTCAGCATCGAGTCGGTCCCGCCGGGCGCCTTCGCGGTGGTGCGCTACAGCGGCTACATGAACGACAAGAACGCCGAGAAGGCTCGCGGTGAGTTGGACGCTTGGATCGCCGAGGAGGGCCTGACGCCTAGCGGCGAGCCGGTTGCAGCTCAGTACGACGCGCCGTGGAAGCCGGGCTTCGCTCGGCGCAACGAGATCCTGATACCGGTAGCCGAGCCAGCGGCGGCCGCTGCTGCCGAGGCTGACGGCGACGTCGCGAGCGCCGAGTCGTGAGCGAGCGCGCGACGGAGTCGGTGTGGGAGTACCCGCGCCCGCCGGCCATCGAGCGGGTTTCTCGGCACATCCGGGCAGTCGTGGGCGGCCATGTGATCGCCCAGACGACGCGCCCCATCCGTGTGCTGGAGACCAGCCATCCGCCGGTCTACTACATCCCGCCCGAAGACGTGGCGAAGCAGTACTTGCAGCGGAGCCCGCACTCAACCTTGTGCGAGTACAAGGGCCGAGCGCACTACTACTCCATCGTGGTCGATGGCGAGAAGCGCAGCAACGTTGCGTGGTGCTACCCAAATCCTAGCCCCGGCTACGAGGAGCTGGCCGGCTACATCGCCTTCTACCCTTGGGCGTTGGACGAGGCGACGGTGGACGGCGAGCAGGTCACTCCGCAGCCGGGCCGGTTCTACGGAGGCTGGATCACGCATGAGATCCAGGGTCCCTTCAAGGGCGAACCGGGGACGATGGGCTGGTAGGCGTGCCGTTGCCGCAGCACGGTTTGCACTCGCGAGATAGACTTGGGCTTGTGAGCAACGAGATCCCCACATGGACTGTCCTAGACGAGCCCTCGGCCGAGGAGTTCGAGGCCGCCGAGGAAGAGCTGGCCAAGCCCAGCGCGAGGTCGATCGTGTTCCGGTTTCTCAAGCTCGTTGTGGCTTTGCTGCTCGTGGCAGCACTAGTCGTCTACTTTGCGACTCCATTCATCAACGTCTTCGGGAGCGCCCCGTATCGCTGGCTGCACCGAAACTCGGGGATTCAGACGATCCCCGTTGCTCCCGCGCCGAAGAGCAACCCCAAGCTCCCCGCGTGAGCCGTCCCGAAGGGATGCGACAGGTGACGACAGCCGCTCATCCCAGTGGCGCCGAGCCAGCCGGCAAGAGGCTTACTGCCAAGGACGCTCGAGCCGTCGCCGAGCGCATCGCCGCAGGTGAGCGCCATGCAGCAATCGCCGCGCGCTTCGGCGTCTCGACCCAGACCGTGCGCGCGATCAAGAGCGGCAAGCGCTGGGCCGAGGCAATCGACGACGACCTGCGCGCCCGGATGCAGGCAGTCTCTACCTCCGCGGTTCTGGACGCCGAAAGCGCGCAGCGAGTCATGGCAGCGCTCGAGGCCGGCCGCTCCGGCCAAGCAATAGCCGAGGAGTTCGGTATCAGCCCCAGCATGGTCAGCGCCATCAAGCATGGCCAAGCGTGGTCGTCGCTCGACCCCGAGCTGCCCTCGCGCCTCGCTGAGAAGCCGCAGAAGGGCAAGGCCCTGACCGCGACGCAGGTCGCCGAGATGAAGCAGCGGCTGGCCGCCGGGCAGTCGTCGCGGACGGTCGCCGCCGAGTACGGCGTGTCGGCGTCGACGGTGCTTGCGATCGCGAGGGGCAAGACGTGGGCGGACGTGGAGGCGCGGGGCGGCTAGCGCCCTCACCCGTGGCCCGCTCAGATCCAGACGCGGCTGAGGTCCATGCACCCCGCCGAGACTAACGAGTCCCAGACAGGTGTGTACTTGGGTTCCGGCGGGACGAACACGACGAAGCCGTCACGCCCTCGCGTCAGGAGAACTCGGTAGGCGTTCATCCTAAGTTGCCGCGGGTCCTTGACGTGGTACTTGGTGCTGCAGTCCCAATGATCGGTGGCCCACCAAAGGTCATGGCCCCAGCCGATGATCGGCATATCGAGTTCCAACCCCTGGCATTGGAACTCCGTTGCAGTGTCTCGGAACGAGCAACAAGAGAACGCCGACTCGGGTCGGTCGGCGAACCACGGCCCCACACGCATGTTCTTCGTGAACTGATACTCGTTGGTGAATCCGTAGCCAAGTAGGTTGCGGGCCTTTGAGGAGGCCAGGAGTCCGTATCGCGCGTCCGTCGCACCGGCGTACCGCTCTTGGGCGTACGTTTTCGCCGCCTCAAGATCCCGAGTCACGTAGAGTTCGAAGCCCTGCCCGAGCAGCTTGCCGGCCAGTGGACGACAAGCCTCAAGGTCGCCATCAAGCAGAAGCGAGACCCAGTGGTGGATCTCTTCGGCGCGATGAGAACGAAGCGTGACATCGAGGCTCAGACGCTCCTCGACTGTCGTCTCGGCGGCGTTCGTAAACACTGATGCCAGCGCCGGAGGACAATGGACGTGCCACGGTTTGTCCATGGTTCCCAGTGCATCGTTCCACTGGGCAATGCCTGCCTCTTCCCCTCGATTGATCTCTTGACCTTCGCCGACAAGCCCGACCATCAGTGCCCAAGAATCCAGTCTCTCCCCAAGTCGCAGAAAATCCTCAGGCTCGGAGATTGCCTCGCCGCGCTTCTCCAAGGCCATCTCGGCGTCGAAAGCCCGCTGCGCTTCGTCGAAGACCCAGACATGTTCGCGAGGCAGGGACCCGTGCGAACCACCATATGTTCTCAGGAACCCAAGCACGCCCTGAACGAAGACCTTGCTCTTGAGTGTGTGTTGGAGCACGTCCACCAGCGGCCCGTTGCCCGACAGGAACACCGCCTTCTGCTTGTCGTCGCCTGCGCCGAAGTGAGACTCATATACGAACTGGAGCCCGACCAGTGTCTTTCCTGCTCCAGGAACCCCGGTGACCAACACCAAGTGGCTCTCTTCGGCCGATTGCGCACGCTCCGCCACACGGTCCAGTACCGCAATTGTCTCGGGGATGCCAGCGCTTTCTGCTCGCCGGATGTGTGGCAACTCCTCATGTTCGAAGATCAACCGAGCCGCAGCCACTAGAGAAGGCAACGGAGCGTACTCGGACTCCAGCCACTCTCGGGCGTCGATGGCACGCGCAGCCGGGAGAGGAGCGAGGCACATGCCGATGCCGGTGGCGAGGTCCCGTCCGGAGACCACTGCTACGTCCTTGATCCTAGTTGGGGCAGCATTGCCCGAGGTCAGGCAGAGCGTCGCGAATACGGGGTGGTTGTGAGATGCCTCATGGTAGTCAGCGAGGTCTCTCGCGTAGTCCGACGCCTGGTCGATCGCGGCAGGTGACGGATTGGGGTATCCCTTGAACTCGACCACCACGATTGATCCGCCAGCAAGGACAACTAGGTCGGGCCGTCGGCCACGTTCGCGCGATAGCTCGTACTCGAACACGAGGTGCCAGTCCCGTGAAGCCGGGTTCTCCACGGCCACTATCCTGAGCGCCTCACCCACGCACTGGATGCTATCTCGCCAAGCGACGTCGTGCGATCTCGTGGGCTCTTCAAGGTTCAGGCGACGGTAGTGGTCGCGCAACCGGTCGAGGATGGCCGCCGGGTCGCACGCGAGGAACCGAGTTGCGGTGCCAGCCCATCCCCATCGCTGAGAGTCTGTCGCACTCACGGGGGCCCTCTTGGCGGAGCCTGCATCGGACGCTGCCTTCGATGCACGAAGGATAGCGTTGCGTTCCGGGACTTCAGGTCTCAGTGACGCGCCTGTTGTGTTCCCATCGCACTCGCGTGACAACTGGACCGATTTTGCGTGCTCTGGGCTCAGACGCAATTCAAATCGGCCATTGGGGTGCGCGAGGTCGGCGGAGAGCATCGTGACCTCGCCGCAGTAGATGAACTCCTCGGGTCGCGTGTCGCGGAAGAACAGATAGATCTGGTCAGGCGGGTTCTTCAATTGGCGTTCTAGTCGGCGCAAATTGCACTCGACTCCGTCGCCCTCCCATGACAGGAGATCACCGACCAGCTGGTCGCGATACTCGGTCATGTCCGCGGTCTTGCTTTCGGTGACAAAGAGAATGATCTGCGATGCGCCCGCGGGGGTCACTACTCCCCGCGAGATTGCCTGCCTGCCCTTCAGCCCCCACAGACGAGCTAGGTCGTCTCGGCTGTAGCGTGTTCCGACGTTCAGGACGGAGAAGTCAGCTCGCATGATCCTCCCCACATGGACGGGCATCTCGGCCCAGGATCACCGTATCGGCCGGCCGGCGCAAGGATTGAGCGCCACCTACTGGCCCGCATCCACCCCGATCAGTCCTCCCTGATTGTCCAGAGTGATTGACACGGTTCTGGCTTGTACGCTGCCCGGTGACTCGCTCTCCAAGCTGACCCAGGTGAACTTGGTCAAGCCATCTCGACACATCACCAGGGGGTTGTCCGGCTCTTGCAGCGATGCCCACGCGGTAGGCGATGCCGAGTGGAGACGTCGTAGCGCTGTCTGGAGGTCGGGAGCGTCCACCATAGGCGTCACCGGCACCGCGGGAGACAAGGGCGCGACCACTCTCACCGGCATCACCTGCCTAGGAGTCCACACGAGCGCGACCAGCGGTTGCAACGAGCCCGACATGACCGCCGTCTCTAGTACGGCTGCTCCGCCACCAGCCAGAATCCATCCGAGTACTGCGACAACTGCGACGAGCGTGAGAAACCCGGACGGCGTGAAGAAGGCCCGACGTGGCGGTGTGGACGTGTTGATGCCCTCGTACCTGTCCACGCCAGAGAACACGTTACGGGTGACTGCCGCCTCGCGAGATCGTTGCGTTGGGAAGACGGGCATCGTCGGGAGCAGGTTGAGCGGGAAGGGTCGCAGCTCGCGTGCAACGCGATCCGCGTGCTTGTGGCGTGTGTCGATGATCCGAGACTGATCCGCGTTCTTGAGAGTTGAGATTAGGTTCGCGATGTTCTCGGCGCTTAAGCCGCCCGGATTGGGCGTGAAGTCGTAGCGAGCACGCATCAGGTCGCCGACCTCGCGGATCGGCACAACGCGCAGCTTGTCTGCCTCGGTCAACTTGAGATGTCGAATGTCACTGCCGGCGAACACGACCACGCTCTGGATGTAGTCGTCGCCGAGCCGCCGGCCGCTCGCCTGGAGGACTCTGCTGAGAACTGAGCGGTTCCGCTCGTTCTCGCGTAGCGGGTTGAGGAGCTTCTCAAGGCCGCCGTTTGGGAACTTGGCCATCCAAGTCCCGCTCGCCGACGTGCCTCTGATCTCGGCGTCACCGCTCTTGGCTTCGACCATCAGGATTCCGTGACGGTCAATTACGAGGTGATCGAAGTAGGCGGTTTCGTCGCCAATGTCGAGCAAGACGCCGTCGAGCATCCTGAAGCCCAGAGAGGGTGCCTCGGAGTGGAATGCATCGCGGATGCGCCGCTCGCCTACGTCGCCGAGCGAGCGCGTCTCTCGGTACTCCAAGATGGATCCTCCGATAGCGGGCCTGCGTTCCGAACAAACGCGCGGCATTGCTCCGCCGAGCCACCCCTGACTCGCGGACTGCTTCTACCCCCGTGCCTGTTATCGACGTGAAGATCCTCCGGCTGAAGCTGCAGGCACTGCCGCGCTCCCACGTTCCCCCTGCGGAAGCTGGTTCGGGCATTGGGTGCAACTCGAATCTAGCCGATACCTACTATCGGGTGGCGATGCGCTGCCAGCTGAATCCGACTCGGGGAGGGCTGTTCGTTGCGCGACAGTGCCGATGACGTCCGACGCGCCTACGCAGACCTCGAACTCGAGCCGGGTGCGTCACTCGCGGACGTCACATCTCAGCACAGGTTCTTCGCGCAGGCGTGGCACCCCGACAAGTACTCCGAGACTCAGCGCGCTCGTGCGGAGGAGAGAATGAAGCGGGTCAACTTGGCGGCCGACGTGCTGCGGCGCCATCTCAAGGAACATCCGAACGGAAGACACGAGGCGTCAGCGTCAGATTCGCGGACCTCCGCGACCTACACGACCTCCACAGCCACCGACGCCGAACGCCGCAGAAGCGCCGAGCAGGCCGAGCAACGGCGACGCAATGTTGAGCGCGCGGCGGCAGCCGCGGAGAAGCGCCGCATGGAGATGTTGGCCCGGCAGACTGCCGAGATTCGACGCATCCGCAGGGAGCGAGCCATGCGTGAGCAGCTTGCGGCGATGGAAGCCGACCTTGCTGCCGATCCGCCCATGGCGACGGGCTCGATGGATACGAGCGAAGTCTCTCAGGCAGCATGGTGTTCCGAGTGCCGCGACTACGTGTGGGTCGGAGCGGGTGGGGGATGCGCGAACGGCCACGGCCGGCCCAGCCTTCGAGGCCTCTACGAGCCGAATCTTGCCGAGGGGTCCCAGCCGCTTTTCCCGCCATTGCCGGACGGAACTCCCGGTCATCTGCACGCCGCGACACCGCTCCCCAGCCCCGTTCGCCGAATTGGTATGCCTGTGTCCGACGCCGAGCAAGAGTGCCGACGGCTGGGCCATGTGTGGGGCCCGCCAATGCCGGGCGAGGCGCGGAATCGGCAGTGTCAGCGCTGTGGCCGCTGGACAGGCTGGAAGCTCTAGGGCCGTTGACGCCAAACCGTTCAGGCTGAGAGAGGTCGAGTAAGTGCGAGGATCCGAGCACCTAGGTATTGCGGCCCTAACCACTTACGCTGCTCTGTTTGCCTTGAGCCGTGGCAATCCGCAGATGGCGCCCACCATGATGGCAGTGGTAGCCGCGGGCACCGGGTCTCTGGCCCCTGACATCGATCATCCGAACGCTTGGATCTCGAATCGGGTTCCGGGCACGCTACTCGGTCTCGGGTTCACGGTTCTGCTCTTGTTCGGTCTCGCCAAGTGGTACCCGTCCGGGGCGGATCCCGCGGGTGTTAGCGCAGCACTGCGCACCCAACTGCTCAGCATGAGCCGACCGGCCGTTGGCTGGGCTTGGCTGTCACTCGTGCTCGGGTCGCTGCTCCTAGTCACTGCGAAGCTGGTGGCGGGGATGGTCGAGCATCGGGGTCCAACTCATTCTCTCAGCGCTGGCGCGGCACTCACCTTCATCTTGTGTTGCGGCTTTGCAGTCGCAGGTCAGCCCATGGTTCTAGGCCTGTGGTTTGGATGGGGCTATCTGAGCCATTTGCTCTTGGACGGGACGACGCGGATGGGTTGCCCGTCCATGTTCTGGCCGTGGCAGGTGGGCGGGGCGCGACTTGGGCGCCCGAGCTGGAGTTCAACTTGCGAGATCGTGGTCCATGGGTTGAACGACTCAGAGCGCGAGCTTTCAGCCCGCGCCGGCGCGCTCTCGGCAGGGGAGGTGGCCGTGCGGGGCGGAGAAGAACCCCCACCGGACCTCGCGAGGGGAACGATACTCGCGCCAACGATGGAAGTTGGGTTGCAGCAAGATGAGGCTTCGGCCGCTTCACCGGCGCTCATTGGCTCGGCTAGAATCTGTCCGAACTGCGGCCACGCCCTGGTGATGCGAGAAGCTCGGCGTGGCGTTCATGCCGGCCACAAGTTCTTAGGCTGCAGCAACTATCCGAGGTGTCGCCACATCGAGGAACTGCCCGCGTGATTCTGAGACGCCCTACTGTCGAGCGTGTGTCCCAGCTCTACACCAACCGCCTGACCACCATCAGCTGCCCGACGTGATACGCGTTGTGATCGGCGGCTAGGAGCACTTCGCGCAGGTACGTCTGCTTCGTCCCGTGCGGCACGATGGCGGTCAGCTCGATGCTCGCATCAGCGACCAGCTGCTGGAACTCCGCCCGATCGCGTTGCACGATCGCGACGCTCTCGTCCCAGGCCTCGGGTGATGGCGGCTCGGCGGTCTCGGGCCAGTACTCGGCAGGCCAGGCGCGCTCGGTGTAGGGCGCTTCGAGGCAGAAGTCCAGGATGTCGCGCTGGGCTCGGCGGATGTGCTCGAGAAGCTCCCAGGCCGAATGCGGCAGTCCCGCCGGCCTCACACCGCGCGCTTCCGGCGCGATGCCCGAGACGGCCGCGTCGAAGTCGGTGTGAGCTTCGCTGCGCTCGAGCATCCGCGACAACGTGGCGCGCAAGATCTCGTTGTTCTCCATGTCCAAACCCCCGGTTCGATCGGCCAACACCTGCGACCACTACGATACGCCCCGCGCGCATCGGGCTCTCGCGGGCAAAGAGAGACCCCCAGGGCGGGTGCCCCGGGGGTCTCGGCAGATACGGTTGCTCGTGGGCTAGTTGATGACTTCCGGCGGCCTGTTGACGAAGATCAGCGTCAGATCGTTACTCGGCATCGTGCCGGTGAACGGTCCTTCAGCAGGCGTCAACTGGGTCCAGCCTTCCTGGAGCACTTCGCCCAGGCTGTACGGCGTCCCCGGTGCGAAGCTGCCGATGAGCGTGGGGGTCGTCGTGCTCGTGAACGAGTCGTACTTGTCCGTGCCGACGGTGCCCGTGATCTCCCAGCTGCCGAGCTGCGGGCCGTCAGCAGTGTTCTCTCGCTTCTCAACGTAGAGTTTGAACAGGATCTGCTTGCGGGTCACCGTGCGTCCGAACACGAACGGGTTGGCGCAGGTCTTTGACAGCGCGACCCGGTACGTCGTCGTCACCAGGAAGCCGTTCTCGGTCACGCTGTTGCTCGCGTTCACGTAGTAGTACGGCAGTTTGAAGCTGCCCATCCAACGCGTGTCCATCGCGAGCTTGATCCACTTGGGGCCAAACGCCATCGCCCCGATCCTCGTGCCGTGAGCCAGGAAGGCGGAGTGGATGGCTCCGGCCTTGACCTCGGCGATGGCCGCGCCGTAGACCCACGAAGGGTCTCCATCGGCCTTCAGCACCATCTTGACGGCCTTCTTGACCCTGCTGGAGTGCAGCATCAGGCTCGTGAACTTCGCGTGGCTGTGAACCCCGCCCACCACGAGAGGGCTTGTCGGCGAGTGCACCCAGTTGAAGCCGAACGCCGTGCCAGGAATGGCGAGCGCCATCACAAGCACAACAACAAGCACCATCAATAGTCTTCGCTTCATAACCCCGACCTCCAATTTGCTAGAGCTGCACGTGCCGAGCCGATTTCGGATCCCGCTTCGTCGGCTGACCTGCGACGATCCCAGAGGAGTTGAGGCGTGTCGGTCGGCGCTCGGCCGGTGTTCGATCCCCGGAACCGAGTATCCACTTCATCCCCAAAACTCTGCCGAGACACGCGAACCAGCAGCGACCCCGCGGGGACCGGCTCTCGGCGTCGGGCGAGCGGTCGGCCGGGGCCGCCAGCCCGCTCGGCGCTGCCGTTTCCAAGGTGCGGTACATACCCACTGACCCCACTCACCTGGAGGGACACGTGGACGTGAACAGACAACCCGAGATCGGCGAGCTCGCACCACCCATCAAAGCGACTACCGCGACCGGCGAGCCGTTCGACCTCGCCGAGCATCTCGGCGGCTACGTGGTCATCTGGTTCTTCCCGCGCTCGAACACACCTGGTTGAACTCATGAGGCCAAGGACTTCCAGGCTGGGAAGTCGCAGTTCGACGCGCTGGGCGCCACCATCGTGGGCGTCAGCGCCGACAAGCCCGAGATCCAGAAGCGCTTCATCGACGCGTACGACTTGCAGTTCCCGCTCGTTCCCGATCCCGGCAAGCAGATCATCGACGCATATGGCGCTCGTGAGGTTGTGGGCCTGACGGCCAAGCGGCGCACGTTCTTGGTGGGCCCGGACGGGAAGATCGCGCACGTTTGGCCGGCGGTGAAGGTGGAAGGCCACGCAGACGACGTGCTTTCGACGATCCAAGCGCTCGCCGCCGGCAAGTAGCACAGCCCCGCCAACTCAGACAGGAGCACCAACTCAGACAGGAGCACCAATGAACACGTCACCCGAGGTCCTGGCCTCACTCAACGAAGACCTCGCACTCGAGCACGGCGCTATCCTGCAGTACGTCATCCACGGCGTTCAGCTGCGCGACGTGGGAATCACCGATCCCGTCCGCAAGACTGCCCGCGAAGAGATGTGGCACTTCGAATGGCTGGCCGAGGCCATCCGCGACCGCGGCGGCGAGCCCGTGCTCGACCGCGCCGACATCTTCCTCTCGGCGTCGATGGCCGACAGCATGGTCGCCGACGTCGGCACCGAGGACATGGCGCTCGAACACTACGCACGCACGCTGGACCTTATCGGCGACTCGGACCCCGAGCTCACGCGACTCATCGAGCGCATCGTCGCCGACGAGCACCATCACCGCATCACCTTCGAGCGGCTCACCCTGGAGGCGCACGCGCTGGGCGAGCCGGCCCTCGCCGCCCATCCGCTGATGGGGCTGGAGGACCTGGGCGTTGTGGGGCCCACCATCGGCACCGAGTACGCCGGCGTCCTGCAATACCTCTTCAACAAGTACGGCTCCGGCGACTGCGAGCAGGGCGAACAGTACTTCGAGTTCGCCATCGACGAGATGCGCCACCTCTCTTGGGCCGCCAGTTACGTCCCCGGAGTAGCGAACACGCCGGTGCCCCCGCCCGTACCCGTCGACCGCGTGCGCTGGGTCAACTCGCCCGCGGAGGCACACGCGGCAGCCGGCATGCTCGAGGGCATGGTCGCCCAGTTCTACTCGGCCAAGGTGGGCGAGGCGAAGAGTCCCGAGCTTGCCGAGGACCTGTCCCGTGCGGCCGTCCAGCACGAGTACCACCGCTACAAGCTGGAGCGGACCGACTGACGTCGTGACCGCCGACACCAGAGGGGGTACGTGCCCAACGGCATGAGGGTAGCTACTCCTATGTCAGAAGGTTTGACATCCCAGCGGGCCAACGATTCGGCTCGGCTGGCAAGGAGGCGGCGATGAACATCGCCCATGCACTACGAATTGCACTTATCGAGGCTGGCTCGCCCGGCCTCAACATCTACACGGGCGTCGCTATGGGCCGAGGCGTTCCCGTGCTCGCCACGGTGGTGCACGACGCCGGCTACGACGTTCGCGCCTTTGTCGAGGACGTCAGTGGCAAGGACTCGACCGACTGGGAGTGGGTGCGCCAGGCCGACGTGGTCGGGTTCTCGGCGATCACCTGCACGATGCCCAGGACCGCCGAGCTTATCGAGCGGGCCCGCAAGGAGAACCCCAACGCCATCATCCTGATGGGCGGTCCGGAACCCACGTGCGACCCGCCGCGCAGCTTCGCCGTCGGCGCCGACCTGGTGCTAAAGGGCGAGGCCGAGCTGACCTTGCCGCGCCTGC
>JARLGT010000017.1 GCA_031292615.1 Coriobacteriia bacterium
CGTGAAACGCAGTACATGCCTGTTTCCCGCGTGCCATGATGTGCGCGATCGGTCAGCTCGCCTAGGAACGGCTCGACGAGTCGCCGCCCCAAAGGAGTCAGCTTGACGAACATTCTGGTGGTCGAAGACGACCCGATCATTCGCCAAACCGTGGAGTACTCGCTGAGGCGTGCAGGCTTCGCGGTGGATACGGTTGGCGATGGCGCCCTAGCGCTCAAGGCCGCCGAGCACCTTCGCCCCGACCTCGTGATCCTCGACCTTCTGCTACCCGGTATGGACGGTTATGAGATCACTGAGAAGCTGCGCGACCAGGACAAGGAGACCGCGATCATCATGGTCTCGGCGCTCGATACGGAGCGCGACAAGGTCCGGGGGCTCGACGCAGGCGCCGACGACTACATCACCAAGCCGTTCTCGATGGAGGAGCTTCTGGCTCGCGTGCGCGCAAACCTCAGGCGCGTGCGCACCAGAGAGACGCTCGCGGACGAGCGCGTGATCCAGATAGGCGATCTGCTGATCGAGCCCAAGAGCTTCCGCGTCTCGGTCGCCGGCGACAAGATCCGGCTGCGCCTCAAGGAGTTCCAGCTGCTGGTCGCACTAGCCGAGCGGCCCGGTCAGCTCGCCACTCGGCAGATCTTGGCCGACGAGGTCTGGGGCTACGAGCATCTCCCCTCGTCCCGCACCATCGACGTGCATATCCGTCGCCTGCGGCAGGCCGTGGAAGAGACGTCCGAGTTCATCTTCATCCACACCGTTCATGGCATGGGCTATCGCTTCGAGCCGATCATGAAACGCGCAATCGCCGATCAGAGCGTCTACCGGTAGACCCGGCGGGGGCGAGCCCTACTGCGGAGCCGGTCTCCCTGACGAGATGGCCAAGACGACGGTGGATCCCGCCGGTGCCTTGCTCCCGCTCACGGGCAACTGCGCGACGACCGTTCCCTTGGCGACGTCCGCGCTCGGCTGATCGGTCGTCTCTACGACGAAGCCAGCCGATTCGATTGCCGAGCGTGCTTCAGACTCGGACTTGCCGGTGACGTTCGGAACGCCGACCAGGGCCTCTGGCCCGGTGGATACTTCGATGCCGATGGTTCCACCCTTGGCTGTCTGCGTGCCCGCCGGTGGCATCTGGCCGATTACAACGCCCTTTGCAACCGATGCACTCGACTGGCGGTAGACCTTTGGTGCCAGCCCGGCGGCTTGGATAGAGCTCACCGCGTCGGCCTCAGACCGTCCCGTCACGCTAGGTACGCTGACCGAGGAGGCTGGCGCACCCAGCGAGATGGCGTAGCTGACGGTCGCGCCGGGCGCCGCCGTCGCGCCGGGTGCGGGGCTCTGTATCACGACGTTGCCGTTGGCGACCGTCGTGCTGTACACCGCTTCGGCGTCTGGAACCAAACCGGCGTCCTTGATCGCCTTCTCGGCGTCAGCCTTGGACTTGCCCACGATGTTAGGCACCTTGGAGGATGCAGGCGCTTTGCCCTGCGACACAACGTACGCCACCCTAGCGTGGAGGTTGACCTTAGCGCCCGCGTCGGGCACCTGCCCAACCACCGTTCCTGCGGGCACAGTGTCGTTGAACTCGTCGATGGGCATCGGCACGAGCGAGTTCGCCGCGATGCTGGCCGAGGCCTCCTCGGCGGTCTTGCCCGTAACGGCAGGGACGATGAACTCCCCAAGGGGTAGCGCGACGGTAATCGACACCGCCTCGCCCTTGGAAAGCTGCACGCCTGCGACCGGGTTTTGCCGAAATACCACTCCTGGGGCGACGCCGGGCGTATGGACGCGGTTGGTAGCGCCGAGCTTGTAGCCAGCGTCTTGGAGCAGCCGGACGGCGTCGGCTGCGCTCTTCCCGGTCACGTCGGGCACCTTCGGGCCGAGCGAGCAGCCGGCCGAGAGCACGGCTGCAGCCAACACAAAGCCCAAGAGCGTCAGAGCGACAACTCGAGTGGTTCGCATGGTCGGTCCCTCCGGTACGCCGTCTGGTTCCGCTGCCGAGTCGCCCGGCGGTACAAACTGCTCGGACTGGGGTTCTTGCGTCAGTGCCGAGAACTCGTGGCCAACGCTTGACGCAGCTTTCTAAGCGAGTTGGTACCCGAGCGTTGTGCCACCAACCCCGGAGCGACGAGATAGGCCCACCCGTCGCAACGGGTGGGCCTACGTATCCTTGGTGCCCCCAAGGGAATTCGAATCCCTGCTGCCGCCTTGAAAGGGCGGAGTCCTTGGCCGCTAGACGATGGGGGCCTCTATGGGTGGTGCTCGTAATCGCGCTTGGTGGGCCGTGCAGGTTTCGAACCTGCGACCTTGGGATTAAAAGTCCCCTGCTCTACCAACTGAGCTAACGGCCCGGTTGCGTCACGCGCCCAACGCGCAGGCAAGTGTACCTGCGTGCCTCGGCAGGGTCAACGCGAGGCGTCAATGTCAGACGCGCATGCTACGATTGCCGAGGTCAGGAAGGAGTTCGTTGCCGTGTCGGAGACTGTTCGCAGCTGGCTCATAGCTTTCAGCGTCGTCTCCGGAGCGCTGCTCGCCGGCGGCGCGATCGACGCCGTACTCGCGAGGTTGCTGGGACATGAGACCGGGCCGGCCCACCGAGTGCGCGGTGCGATTGCCCGCGCCATTCGCTGGCAGCCCGAGATCTGGTCCGTGCTGCTGGCCATCGCGGTC
>JARLGT010000018.1 GCA_031292615.1 Coriobacteriia bacterium
AGCGCCTCTGAGACGAACTGGCCAACGACCTCGGCGTTGGATGCGCCAATCGCCTTGAGCACGCCGATCTCGCGGCGCCTTTGACTGACGATCATCAGCATGCTGAGGAAAATGATGAAAGCGCCCGCGATCAGCCCCACGATCAGCACTTGAGTGGCGACCTTCTTCACGTCCTGCAGGGGCCCGATGGCCTGGTCGAGGATGTCTTGAGTGGTGGTCATGTCGGCGGCTCCGCCGACGTTGTCTGCGATCGTTCCCTGGACAGCCGAGATGTTCTCGGGCGAATCCACCTGCACGTAGACCATCGAGACCTGGTCCGGGCGACCGGACAGGCGCTGCAGTGTCTTGATTGGGAAGACGACGGCGTTGTTCGACCACATGTTGCCCGTATCGAAGATGCCCGCAACGGTGATGTCGGCGCCATAGACCTTGAACTTCGAACCGACGCTCAACCCGTTCTTCTGGGCGATGCCCGCGCCCACGTCGGCGAGGTTGGTGTCACTCGAGGTGTCGATCAGGGTGCCGGCAGTCAACTTCATGTCGTGCCCGGAGGTGATCTTGTAGTCGGCGATGTGGTCGGTGCTCTGGCCGAAGACCGGCATCGTCACGCCGCCCATCGAGCTTCCGGCCTGCGCGGGTAGCTGCACCGACGTCTGCAGGTTGGTGTCCACGCCAGGCTGAATCTGCGCGCTCATCGTCTTTATGACCTTGGTGACGTGGGGGATGCCCCCCAAGTCGCCCAGTTGAGTCGAGGTGAGCGGCACGCCGCCCACGCCCATGACCGAACCGGCGGGAGAGAGCGTGATTCGGCTACCGATCGAGGCCTTCACGCTGTCGATGCGCAGCTGAACCGCTTCGACCGAGAGCACCATCGTCAGCGCCAACCCAATCGTCACGCCTACTATGAGCGCCACCGAGACCGTCCTCAGCACGCTTCTGAAGGCATTGCGCGCACCACGCACCATCGAGCCCATTCGCATCTCCTCGCTTGTCCGACCGGGGAGATTGTGCGCGCTCAGTTTTACTTAGGCAATCTAAGTAACCCGATTTTGCGGGTTCTCCACAGGAGTTCCACGAAACGGCGTGCGTTCGCGGCGAAGCGGGCCACACAACAACACTCGAGGCACAGGACAAGCCTACCAGCCGCTTACTAGGCGCCTACCACCCGCCGCAGGAGCACTAGGCTCGCAACCCCCAGCACGATGGCGAGCCACTGCCGCCGAGTGCCTAGCAGCACTCCAGCGGTGATAACAGCAGCCCACACGTAGATGTTGGTGACGGGCGATTGCATGTGACCCGACGGAGCGAACACCGCCGGGAAGACGAGCGCCGCGAGTATCGAGACAGGCACGTACTCGAGCGAGCGGCGAAGCAGCGGGTGAATCTGGACCTGCTTCGCCACGCCGATCAGCCCGACGCGCGAGGCATACGTCACGGCCGCCATCAGCAGGATGAGGATGACGTAGTAGGGCCTTAGCATGGCTGCGCCCGCTTCTCGGCGAGCGTCTCGAGCACGACTCCGGTCGCGGTCGCGGCTACGACGGCCAGGATGATGTACCACTTGCCGGGGATGAGCACGTACGACGCGGTGGCAACCGTCGCGGAGACCACGACCACTGCGGCGATTCGCCGAGACACGATCTGCGGCAGCAGCATCGTGAGAAACGCTGCTGGCATCGCGAAGTCCAGACCCCACTTCAGCGGGTCGGCGATGGCATGACCGGCAAGCGCACCCACCAGAGAGGCAATCGCCCACACAACGTAGATCGTCCCGCCCGACCCCAGCATGAAGTAGGGGTTGCCTTGCTCTTCTTCTTGCTCCCGGTAGTGCGTGACCGAGGTGACATAGGACTCGTCCGTCATGCCGAACGCGAGAACGCGCTGCCACCACGATGTGGATTCCGACAGGTACGGGGATATCGAGAGACCCATGACGAGGTGCCGGAGGTTGACGAGGAAGGTCGACAGCACGATCAGCGGAATGCCCGCTCCAGCCTGAATCATTACGACGGCCATGAACTGCGACGCCCCGGCGAAGACCACCAGCGACATCAGCATGGTCTCGGCGACAGTAAGGCCCGCTTGGATTGAGATGATCCCGTACGCGAGGCCGAACGGAATCGCGCCGAGCGCAAGCGGCCATGTCTTGACCAGCGCGAGCCAGAACTGGTGCCGGTTGTCCGCCGCTGTTGGCTTCGCGCCGTCGCTGGTCACTGGGGTGGCTACGTCCAATCCTGTCTTCGGGCTGCGCTGCGGTGCAGTACACGGAGGCCTTGTGGCTGCCGGGAAGCTACAGTATCGCCGATTTGGCGCCCGTCTCGGGACGCACTAAGGGTCGGACCGCATCGGCCCGACCCTTCGGAGTTTCTATGGTGGCCAGAGACGTCACCCCGCGCTATTAGCACAGGCTATCGTCCGTCCTTAGGCCGACCTTACCGTCCAAGGACCAGAAACGACCGTGCGCCCGAAGAGCCCCGCCACTCGTCAAGTCGGTCTGCAGTGCCTCGAAAGCTCTGGGTAGACACAAGCGGGTGCGGGCATCCGGCCCGTGCGTCTACGAGCGAGGTGAGATGCATGCAGAGTCAGTTCAAGAAACGTCTGGCAATTGCCCTGGCCGTGGTCATGGCCAGCTCGGTCCTACTCCTGCCGACGGTCGCTCTCGCGAGAGGCCACGGTAAGGACCATCACAAGAAGGACCACTTCGTCGGGGCCGTCTACGTCCAGACCAACGAAGTCAGCAACAACATCGCCGTCTTCCTGCGAAGGGCTGATGGTTCGCTCAAACCAGGCGGTACGGTCTCGACCGGCGGATCGGGTACGGGGAGCGGACTTGGCTCGCAGGGCGCCGTCATACTGAGCGAGAACGGCAAGTGGCTCTTCGCCGTCAACGCAGGTAGTAACGACATCAGCGTGTTCAGCGTCCGTGACAAGGGACTCAAGTGGGTGGATCGAGTCCCATCGGTCGGCACGATGCCAATCAGCGTCGCGGTCCATGACAAGTGGGTCTACGTGCTTGACGCGGGCGGAAGCGGAAATATCGCCGGATTCCGCGTCGACAAACACGGGCACTTGTCTCCGATCGCCGGCTCGGTCCAGCCGCTGAGCAACCTGGGAGTCGGAGTGGCGCCTGTCGCCGAGCAGATCGGCTTCAAGCCCTGGGGCGGCGTTCTGGTCGTCACCGAGAAGTCGACCGGCATGATCGACTCCTATGCGGTCAACGGCGGAGTCGCCGGGCCGCCCATGGTTCACACCTCGAACGGCGCTGGCCCCTACGGGTTCGACTTCACCAACCACGGCAAGCTCATCGTCTCCGAGGCAGCCATCGGGGCGCTGTCGTCCTACAACGTGACGCCCACCATGTTCAGCCTGATCAGCGGGTCGGTGCCCGACTTCCAGTTGGCACCGTGCTGGGTGGTCTGTTCGCCTGACGCACGGTACGCGTATACGTCTGATGCGCACAGCAACGACATCTCGATCTACAAGGTCAAGGCCAACGGCGCTCTAACGCTTGGCAAGAGCGCCGCAGTCACAGCGAGCACACCGCTCGACTTAGGCATGCCTCATGATGGTCGGTTCCTCTACAACCTGGCTGCCGGCTCGCACAACGTCGTGGCCTTCAAGGTTCGAGATCACGGCATGCTGAAGAGCATCGGCTCGTTCGGCACCCTGCCGGCCAGTGCAAGCGGACTCGTGAGCTGGTAAGCGACCTACCTGCACGTACGTCAGAGCACGCCGAGGAGGCTCGGTTCATCCGGGCCTCCTCTTGTTGTCGTTCGATACGCCGTGCGACGTGCCGTGTCGCGCAAGGAGTCTGCGCTGCTGCCAGCCGCGAGGCCAATCAGACTCGGGACAGGCAGTCCCGGGAAACCAGCAGGTCACCCACACAAAGGGACTATGTTGTCCTGTACAAAGTGACGTAGTGGACGAATCTCTCCGATGCAAAGACCCCCGCCAGATCGACTCCAGCGAGGGTCTCCATTCCACACGTAGTGATATCTAGTTCAGACGAGCACGCTTTGCGGCCACACCTACGACTACGAGCCCGAGGATTGCCGCAAGCGCAAGGCTCCAGTCGGACGACGCCGGCGTGGCCGTGGGCTCCGTCACTAGGAATTCCTCGACTCGGTTTCCGCCGTGGTCCACAACGTAGGCGTCTCCTGCCGAGCTGATGGCCAGACCCCCGGGACCCCACCCATCGCCTCCGTTCGGCGTGAACTGGCCGTTGCCGGTGCCCGGAGTCCCCCACTGTGCGACGTAGGTGCCTGTCGCGGTGAACTCCTGGATTCGGCAGTTCGTCGAGTCCGACACGTAGACGTTGTTCTGCGAGTCCAGAGCAATGTCCCAGGCTTGGTTGAACTGACCGTTCCCGGTGCCGGCGGCGCCCCACTGACGGATGTATCCACCGGTGGCAGTGAACTCCACCACCCGGTTGTTGTAGTTGTCGACAACATACACGTCACCGGAGGAGTCGGTCGCCAGCCCCCAAGGCCCGAGGAACGCGGTCCCGCTCGACGAACCGTCCCACTGGCGGATGAACGTCCCGGTGGGACTGTACTCAATGACTCGGTTGTTGCCGTCGTCAGCGACATAGACGTTGCCGGCGGAGTCGAAAGCCATGCCAGCCGGGTAGAGAAGCTGATACTGAGCGCCACTCCCGGAGCCGTCCCACTCGTTCATCACGCTGCCGGTGTTCGAGAACTCCTCCACGTAGCTGTTCTGGTTATCAGAGACCCACACGTGGCCCTGGTGATCGACCGACACTTCCCACGGATAGCCGCTCGGGTTGTAGATCGGCCACTGCGTGAGATACGTGCCGGTGTTGGTGAACTTCTCGATTCGAGCGTTGTAGACATCGGCGACGTAGACGTTGCCGGACGAATCGACCGCTACGCCCCACGGGTTGTTGAACTGGCCGTTGCCGCTACCGAAGCTACCCCACTGGCGGAGATACGTGCCGCCAGAAGCGAAGGCAGCTGCCGGACCGAACAAGATGATGCTGACGCCTAGCGCCAAGACGAGCATCCCGACCAGACTCCTGGAGGCGAACCTGTTGCCCATGGAGAACTCCCCACTCCTGCGATAGCTTCAGCCATCGCCTCGTGACCGTGCGGAGGCGGAACGCTTGTGAGTGAGTCTTCGCAAGACCGTACGGTACCCGCTAAGTATTCTTCACTCTATTGCGGTGTTGCGGTGGAGTCAAGACATCCCGGCATGGGCAGAGTGCACTCCCACAAAGCCGCCGGTTAGAGCCTCGCATCGAAGTCACTTCGCTGGCTTCCGAAGGTGGTGGCTCCACGTCGATGTCGCGTGTGGCCGAAAACGACCCGTCTCTGCCGGCCTCGCTCCCGTTCTTACGTAGTTCTTACGTCTCGAACGTGAAATGGACTCTGTTGGTAGAGCCGAGCGACGACACCGTCGGAGCGGAACGGAGGCAAAGCCGGAGTCGGCGGAACTGACAAATCCGCAGCTCAGACAGCAAGAAAGCCCCGCCGAGGTCGGCGAGGCTCCGGGTATTTGATGGTGGCCAGAGACGGACTTGAACCGCCGACACGGGGATTTTCAGTCATGTCATAGATGCACGTCAGGCCCCGTGTAGGCGGCTGGATGTGATGCGGGTGTCACGTAACCCTGGTCAAGATGCGGCACTTCGCACTAGCTGACCGGGGAAGAGCAGCCTTGCAGGGTGAGGATGATGACAGCGTGCATATCACTCGAGCTATCGCCCTCGTTCAAGATCCAGCAGTCCCTGTAGACCAGTGGACAGCACCTCGTGTAGAAGTTCGACGCGCCCCGCCAGCTTCGCCCGACTCGTCGTCTACACCGACTCATCCAGCCCGCGCAGATTGACTAGTTCGGCCAACG
>JARLGT010000019.1 GCA_031292615.1 Coriobacteriia bacterium
CGGTTCAGGTCGAAGACGATGATCGGAAGGTCATTCTCCATGCAGAGCGAGACGGCCGTCGTGTCCAGGACGGCGAGCCGCTCGGCCAGGACGTCCGCAAACGTGAGCTCCGTGTAGCGCCGCGCCCCGGGGTGGGTCACCGGGTCCGCTTCGTAGACGCCGTCGACCTTGGTGGCTTTCAGGAGCACGGACGCGCCGATCTCGACCGCGCGCAGGGCGGCGGCCGTGTCGGTCGTGAAGTACGGGTTGCCGGTGCCGGCAGCGAAGATCACGACGCGGCCCTTCTCCATGTGCCGGATCGCGCGGCGGCGGATGTAGGGCTCGGCGATGGCTTGCATCTCGATAGCGCTCATGACGCGCGTGAAGACACCATGACGCTCGAGTGCCTCCTGCAGCGCAAGGGAGTTCATGACGGTCGCCAGCATGCCGATGTAGTCGCCTTGAGCGCGGTCCATGCCCTTAGCCGAGGCCGCCAGGCCGCGGAAGATGTTGCCGCCTCCGACCACGATGGCAATCTCGACGCCGCCTGCGCGCACGCGCCCCACTTGCTCGGCCAGACTGTCGAGCACCTTGGGGTCGATGCCGTAGCCCACATCGCCCATAAGGGCCTCACCGGAGAGCTTGAGCAAGACGCGCTTGAACCGGTAGGACTCAGACACGGTCACTCCCCTTTGCACTCACGACGGCGCGCTGCGAAAAGCGCGCGAAAAGCCTTCGGACAGAATACAGCACACAGGCCGGCAGTGGTGCCGGCCTGTGATCGTTGCGGTAACACGCTATGACGCGCAAGCGACGCTTTACTCAGCGGCAGACTCGCCCAAGACGAAGCGCTCGAAGCCGACGATAGTCAGCTCGTCGCCGACCTCCTTACCGACGGCTGCGGCGTACTGCGTCACGGTCTGATCGGGGTTCTTCACGAACGGCTGCTCCACGAGAGCGACCTCCTTGAAGAACTTCTCCAGGCGGCCGTTGGCCATCTTCTCCTGAATCGCCTCAGGCTTGCCGGACTCGGCGGCCTGTGCCTTGTAGATCGACAGTTCGTGCTCAATCGTCGCAGCGTCGGCATCCTCGCGGCGTACGAAGTACGGCGATGCGGCGGCAACCTGCATGGCGACGTCGCGGCCGAACTGCTTGAATGCGGGATTCTCGGCGGTTTCGGCCTTGTTGAAGCCCGTAACGACGAGTACGCCGATCTTGGCACCGCCGTGGATATAGCTCGCCACGGCGCCGGTGCCCATGACCTCCTCGCGCACGAAACGCGCGACACCCATGTTCTCGCCCAGCTTCGTGACCTTCTCGCCGAGAAGACCCTCGACAGTCAGACCGCGGCCGGAGATCTCCTGGGTCATGAGGTGCTCGACGCCCTCGGGAGCGGCCTCGGCGATGTGCTCGGCGACGGTCGCGGCGAAGCTGGTGAACTCGGCGTTGCGGCCGACGAAGTCGGTCTCGGAGTTGACCTCGACCAGAACGCCGACCTTGCTGTCCGCCGAGACAAACGCGGCGATCGTGCCCTCGTTGGTGGCGCGGCCGGCCTTCTTGGCAAGCGAAGCCAGCCCGCGGGTACGCAGGATATCGATTGCGCTGTCGAGGTTGCCCTCGGCCTCGGAGAGAGCCTTCTTGCACTCCATCATGCCGGCGCCCGTGCACTCACGGAGCTCCTTGACCATGCTGGCGGTGATCTCAGCCATGGATGCCTCCTGGTTCGATGTGTGGTCGGTGGGTAGTGCGCGTTCAAACGTCCGCCGTTGAGCGGACGGTCTCAAGCATGGTTACTCGGCGGCCGGAGCCTCAGCTGCAGGGGTCGGGGCAGCAGCGTCAGCTACGGCCTCGAGGTCGGCAGCGGGACTTTCGGGCTCGGCGCAAACCTCAGCAGCGGCAACCGTCTCGACGGGAGCGGCGGCGGCAGGCTCGACGGCGACGGGCACGGGAGCCTCAGCAGAGACGACGGTCGGCACAACGGTCTCGGCGGAGACGACCTGCGGGACGTCCTCGTTCTGGATGCCGCCGCGACCCTCGATGACGGCGTCAGAGATGACGCGGCACATCAGAGCGACCGAGCGGATCGCGTCGTCGTTGCCCGGGATGACGTAGTCGACGTCATCAGGATCGGCGTTGGTGTCGACCAGGCCGATGATCGGGATGTGCAGACGCTGGGCTTCGTGAATCGCGATGTCCTCGCGCTTGGTGTCGACGACGAAGATGGCGCCCGGCAGCGACGTCATGTTGCGCACGCCGTTGAGGTTGGCCTGCAGCTTGCCGAGCTCCTTCTTGAGGAGGAGCTGCTCCTTCTTGGGAAGCGTGGCCATTCGGCCGTCGGCGTCCATGGTCTCGAGCTCGACCATGCGCGAAACGCGTCCGCGCATCGTGACGAAGTTGGTGAGCATGCCACCGAGCCAACGGTTGTTGACGTACGGCATTCCGGAGCGCTCGGCCTCGGTCTGGATGGGCTCCTGCGCCTGCTTCTTGGTGCCGACGAACAGCACGTTGCCACCACGCTGCGAAAGCGAGCGGGTGAAGTTGAAGGCGCCCTCGAGCTCGCGAGCGGTGCGCTGCAGGTCGAGGATGTAGATGCCGGAACGCTCGGTGAAGATGTAGGGCTTCATCTTCGGGTTCCAACGGCGGGTCTGGTGTCCGAAGTGGACACCCGCCTCGAGCAAGTTCTTCATTGTGACGGTGGACATGGTGAAACCTCCTGGTCGGTTTGTTCCTCTGCCTGGTTCAACCCCTGGTCGCGACCACCGGTCTTGCCGATGGCACCTCGCGCCAGAGTCCGCAGGCATGTGTATTAAGAGCCTTGGCAGTATAGCAGACACCCCGCGGCCTGCAACGGCCGACGGGGCGTCGAATAAGAGCGATATGAAGAGCGGCTACGCTGTGGCCGCGTGCACGCTATGAAGCTTGGCCCGAAGGCGAAGGACGGCCTTCGTGTGCAGCTGGCTGACCCGCGACTCTGTCACGCCGAGAACCTGCCCGATCTCCTTGAGCGTGAGACCCTCGTAGTAGTACAGCGCGATGACCGTGCGCTCGCGCTCCGGCAGCTTGTCGATGGCCACCGCAAGGATGTCCTTGATCTCGGCGCTCTCGAAGATCGTGACGGGGTCCTCGGCAGTATCGTCGCGAATCGAACCGATGGCGTTCTGGCTCTCGTCGCGCTCGCCGCCCACCCACAGTTCCTCGAACGAGACGACCGAGGTGTAGGAGAGCTTGGACAGGATGTCCTGGAACTCCTTGAGGGAAACACCCATGTGGTCGGCGACCTCTTGGTCGCTCGGCACTCGGCGAAGCATGTTCTCGAGCGCGACGTAGGCCGCCTCGATCTCCTTGGCGCGAGAACGCACCGACCTGGGTACCCAGTCCATGGCTCGCAACTCGTCGATGATGGCACCCTTGATACGCGAAATCGCATACGTTTCGAACTTGATTGCCCTGCTCAGGTCGAACTTCTCGATGGCGTCGATCAGACCGAAGATCCCGTAGCTGATCAGGTCGGCCGTATCTACGGTCTGGGGCAGGCTGGACGCCAGTCGACCGGCGACGTACTTGACGAGCGGCGAGTAGTTGAGGATGAGCTCGTCGCGTGCTGCCGAGTCCTCATCGTCCTTGTAGCGAGTCCAAAGAGCGGACACGTCGGTCCGCGAGTCAGATCTCATGTGCAGTTACGCCCCTAACTGCGCTGGTCAGAGCGCTAGTGCCTCAGGCACGCGGATGTGCGTTGCGATGTACGTCCTGAAGCCGCCTCATGCTCAGGTGAGTGTATATCTGGGTGGTAGACAGGGCAACATGACCCAGTAGCTCCTGGACGGTGCGCAGGTCGGCCCCGCCTTCTATGAGATGCGTGGCGAACGTATGGCGCATCGCATGAGGCGAGAGCGAGCCGGCGATACCGACCTGAGTCAGATAGCGCTTGAAGAGCCGCCTGATTGCATCGGCGGAGAGC
>JARLGT010000020.1 GCA_031292615.1 Coriobacteriia bacterium
ACTGCGACCGGATCGCCCGCGAACTCAACTCAAGGCCCCGCAAGCGGCTGGGCTACAAGACCCCGGAGGAGTGCTATGTACAAGCCTGGTAGACGGGAGCGTCAGAGGTCGAAGCGTTGCACTTCAGACTTGAACTCACACCTGTGCCGAGCCGCGAAGGGTAGAGGGCTACGGCCGCCGCGTGTAGATCACGGTGGACGTCTGTGAGGCAGTGGCCCACGAATCCCCGCCAGCGAGTCTGAGCGAGAGAGTGCCGCCGTGGGCCCGGAAACGATAGGTGCCAACGCGCCCTCCGGTGCCAAACGAGAGCAATAGCGCGCCCTGGGGTGTCAGTGCCCAAGAGCCCTGGAAGGGATGATCGCTGACAGGCCCGCCCGTGACGACGGTCAAAACACCGTCACCACCAAAACCGATCGACCGAATGACAAACGTCCCGAACGCCCCCGGCGTAAGCTGGATGTTCGAGTTCGGGGGTCGCCACACGCCGAGGAGTGCCGCCGTCGCTTCGGCGGAGGTCATCGAATGCGTTACCGGGACGGCGGGATGCGCGGGGCTGCAGGCCGTGACGCCGATCAGCGCTAAGGCGGCGACCAGAACGCCCAACCTGCTCAGACTGCGACTGCCTAAACCCGCCATGCCGAGCCTCACTCTGTCGAACGTGTTGCGCACGAGCGGCGCTCCGGCGCTGGCATCAGGATAGCGCTGACTGCGTCCGCTCGATGCGCTTGTTCGAAAGCGGGTCGACCCGGCATACGCGAGCAGCCGCGAGGCTTGGTCAGACCAGCACGTCAACCATCTCGTCGTGCGAATACAGAAGGTAGCGCTGGCCGGTGGCGCCGAGCACATTGACGTCCCAGAGGAACAACACGCCGAGAGTCACGAACGAAAGGGCGTCTTGAGCTTCTCCCGACGAGAACACGAAGGCTGGAACGTCGATGAGCGGACGAGTCTCGCCGTAGGCGGCGCGAAAGCGATCAAAGATATGCGGCCGTTCGCCCGACGGCCAGACGCCCCATTCGGTGAACCAGACCAGGACCTCAGTCTCGCCTTCAAGAGCGACGAACTGCTGGCCGACCAGCGCGACTCGCGCACCCGAGTCAGATGGGATGGCAGTCGAGACGGCCTGACGGGGACGAGCCGGGCGCGAGCGGGAGTCCAGCGCGATCCCGTGCCGCGAGCACCAGTCCTGCGCCTCGGTTGCTGTTAGCGACCGCATGATCTTCCTGTCTTTCGAACGGTGTTTATGCGGGTCCGCTTAACACGCGGCGACGAGATGCCAGCCGCATAACAAACACTATCATGCCCGCTTACAGCCTTGGCTCAGTGTCACGCGGTTCCACGTAACACTCTCGGTCTGTCGGGACGACGGGCGCCGCTCGCCTCACATGCCGGATGTTCGAAGTACGCCCACGATGGCCCACCAAAAGATACTCACGGTCAGGTCGGGCATTTGCCCGACCTGACCTGCTTTGCATGGGGTCCTACAGTGCCTCAAGCAGCCGGACGAAGCGGCGGTCCGAGGGCCCCGGCGTCTGAGCCTCCGTAGTGCCGGTTCGAGAGGATCCGTAGGTGTTGCGCGAGAATGATCTCGGCGACCTCCCGCACTCTTCGTTTCGGCACGGGAACAACCTACTCATGAGGACTCCGCGTCCGTCTCGGCTGCCCCGCATTGAGGGGAGGTGCCGTTCTCGATCGGTCGCACACGGCCGAAGCCCTTTCTGTCACATCACGTGCGCGGCATCTTGGCGCGTGCGCTTCATGAGGGGGGCAGAGGCATGAGTTTGAAGGAGAGGCGCGCCTTATGGCGCGCTGGGCTGGCCGCGGGAGCACTGTGCGTGGCGCTCCTGGCTGCCACGGCTGCCACGGCGATTCCGCTACCGTCTCCTGGACCGTACACGGGGCTGCCCGCGGGGTGGATCCTGCAGGTCACTCGCGCCAGCGACCTGGGCGTGACGTCCATCTCGTTCCCGAACACCACTGACGGATGGGCCCTGCTGGGCGGCTCGGAGCAGAAAGCATTGTTGAAGACCACCGACGGTGGGAAGAACTGGACGGACATCACGCCCGTCGGGTTGAACCTCTACATATCGGCGATCTCGTTTGCCGACGCTCATACCGGCTGGGCTGTAGGCATGGACGACACGATCTACAAGTCCACCGACGCTGGTTCCAGCTGGACCACGGCGACGACACCGGCCGTCACGACCCTGCTCTACGCCGTTCAGGCGGTGGACCCTGAGCATGTCACTGCCGTCGGCAACCCGACGTTCGTCGTGTCGACGAGCGACGGTACGAACTGGTCGCAAGCGCCGGTGGACGGCGACGCGCTCATCGCCGACGGAGAACTGTTCGCACTGCACATGGTTAGCGCGACGCAGGGATGGGCCTGCGGTGAGGATGGAAGCGGCGACGGCATGGTGCTCAGCCGGGCCTCCAACGGCCACTGGGTTCGGCAGACAACGGCGTCACCACAACGCTCGTTCGAGAGCATCTGGTTCACGGACGTGAGCCACGGCTGGGCCGTGAGCGACACAGGGCAGGAGGTCGGAGCCGACATGTTCGCCACCGAGAACGGCGGCGCGACGTGGAGCCTGAGAGCTTCGAATGTGACGACCCAAAGCCCGCGGGCCATCGCATTCCTCAACAACAACCATGGGTTCATCGGCTGCGATCCAAGAGGGACCTTAACCGGGAACCAGGTGCTTCTCGAGACCACCGACGGAGGGGCTCACTGGACCGGGTTCGACCCCAACCCTCCCGGATTCGATCAGTCGGGAGCGGCGATAGTTCGGTCGTTCTCGGTCCCCGATGCGTACCACATCTGGGCGGGCGGCGGGTTCGGCCTCGAAGATCCACCAGCCGTTTGGGCACTGCAGACGGCAGCACCGAAACAGTTGCTGGGCGCGCCGGTGATCGTGCCGCAGTTCAGCTCCAAGCCGTTCACCGTCGAGGATCACGACTGGCTGCATGTCAACGGGAGTCTCTCGACGAGGCACAAGACCGGGACGTATTCGGTCAACATCGTCGAAGAGAAGCGTGTCGGCAAGAAGTGGAAGGTCAAGCGAAGCTTCAAGGCGAAGACATCGAGGAGCGGCTGGACGTATTCGGCCAAGATCATATTCAGCAGCTCTGGGAACTGGCGCATTCGAGCCGTGCATGGCAGGGGCAAGAGCTCGGTGGCGAGCGGCTACACCTACTATGGCGTTATCAGGGACGGGTGGGACAACCCCTAGAACGGTCCAGATCCACACGGGACGATAGACGGGCGTGCCGAGAGGGGCGCCCGTCTGTTGCGTGTTGGCTGTGTGTGGTCAGAAGCGTTCCATGAGGTCTCCGGCGATGGCTCGATAGCGCGTTGTCGTCAACTTGGGACGCCGATCGGGCCGAGCAACACCCGCGGAGAGGTACTTCATCCAGACGCCCAACAAGGACCTCCCTTTCGAGAGCCGCTGCTGGGTTCTCGGCGGAATGGCTCGGGACGTGCCTGCGGCGTACAATCGTGGTCACGAACCGCCCTTGCGTCCATGGAGGGGGACGGATGTCCGAACTCGAGCGGCTCGAGAACCGTTCTTCAATCACTGCACGGCAGACAGTTGCAGGTGAGTTGCCGGATTCCGAGTCGCACTATCGGACGCTCTTCGACAACGCGCCTGACGCGATACTCATCGTCGACATGGACTCGATGGCTATCCTGGACGCCAACGCCGCAGCCTCGCGGCTCTTCGGATACTCCCCGGCGGAACTCACACGCATGATGGTGACAGATCTATCACTTGAGCCCGTGGAGACGAAGCGCACCGTCGCAGATGCCGTTGCCTTCATCCCCCGTCGCCGGTTGCGCCGAAAGGACGGGACGGAGTTCCTGGCCGAAGTCACCTCGAGCAGGAATCGTTTCGACGACACCAACGCTCGCGTGTCGTTCGTTCGCGACATAACCGATCGGGTTGCCGCCGAAAGTGCGCGCGACGCGTCCGAGACCAAGTTCGCTGCCGCTTTTGCGGCCTCCCCAGACGCAGTCAACATCAACCGGATGGAAGACGGTCTCTACGTCGAAGTCAACGATGGGTTCACGCGGCTCACCGGATGGACCGCTGCCGAGACCATCGGGAAGACATCGGGCGAGATACAGATTTGGGAGAGCTTGCAAGACCGAAGTCGGATGGTCGCACAGCTCCGCGACAGCGGCCGCGTCGACAACTTCGAAGCTGGCTTCAGGAACAAGGATGGCAGCCTAACTGTCGCGCTCATGTCGGCGCGCATCATCGATTTCGGCGGCGTTCCTCATATCCTGTCCGTCACGCGGGACATCTCGGACAGAAAGCGATCCGAGCTCGACCTTGCCCAGAGCAACATGCGACTTGCAGAGATGGTCTTGGAGATCACGCGCACGCTCGGGCGAGTCGTCGAGATTCGCGACCCGTACACGCACGGCCACCAAGAGCGCGTCGCGCTCGTCGCCCGCGCAATTGCGACCGAGATGGGAATGTCGGCCGACGACGTGGACGCCATCGAGATGTCGGCCCTCGTTCACGACGTCGGCAAACTGTCGGTGCCTGCCGAGATCCTGAACAAGCCCGGCGCACTCTCAGATGCAGAGTTCGGCTTGATCAAGTCCCACTCGCAGCGCGGCTACGAGATTCTCAAAGGGGTGGAGTTCCCCTGGCCGATGGCAGATATCGTCCTGCAACATCACGAACGCCAAGACGGCTCGGGCTATCCGCAGGGACTCGTCGGCGACGAGATTCTGCCGGCGGCACGCATCCTTGCGATCGCGGATGTGGTCGAGGCGATGGCTTCGTATCGCCCGTATCGCCCGGCGCTCGGCCTCGCGGCGGCAGTCGATGAGATTCAGAGCTTCCCGGAGAAGTACGACGCTGACGCCCGCACCGCCTGTCTTGCGCTGCACGCTCGCGGGGAACTTGCGTTTCTCGACATGTAGCCGCCGGTCCCACAACAGTAGGCGGGACCGGGCACGGTCTCGCGTTCGCGCGAGACGGCCCATCCGCTAGAATCGCATTTCAGCTTCTATCCGCTTGGCCAAGCGCGCCGAAGAAGGGCCACCCCTGTGAGCGAGTTCGTCTTTGAACCGAAGCGCATCGAAGAGCACTGGCAGTCCGCCTGGGAGCGCGAGGGGCTGTACCACGCTCACGAGGACGCAACCAAACCCAAGAAGTACGTGCTCGAGATGTTCCCGTACCCGTCGGGCGACATCCACATGGGGCACGTTCGCAACTACACCATCGGCGACGTGATCGCGCGCCAGGCGTCGATGGCCGGCTTTGAGGTGCTGCACCCGATCGGCTGGGACGCGTTCGGACTTCCCGCCGAGAACGCCGCCATCAAGAGCGACAGCCATCCGGCCAAGTGGACGTACGCCAACATCGAGAAGCAGGCCGCGTCGTTCAGGCGTATGGGCTTCTCGTACGACTGGGACCGCACGGTGCGCTCGTGCGACGTCGACTACTACCGCTGGGGTCAGTGGATCTTCCTGAAGTTCTGGGAACGCGGCCTGGTGGAGCGCAAGTCATCGGCGGTGAACTGGTGCCCGAGCTGTGCGACGGTGCTCGCAAACGAGCAAGTGGTAGGCGATAGCCAGTGCTGGCGGTGCAAGAGCACGGTCGAGAAGCGCGAGCTGGAGCAGTGGTACTACAAGATCACTGAGTACGCGCAGCAGCTGCTCGACGACCTCGACGATCTTCCTGGATGGCCCGACCGGGTCAAGACGATGCAGGCCAACTGGATCGGTCGCTCCGAAGGCGCGGAGGTCGACTTCGTCTTGTGCGACGCTGCAGGCGAGCCTTCCGACGAGAGCATCACCGTTTTCACCACGCGGCCCGACACGCTGTTTGGGTGCAGCTTCTTTCTGCTCGCGCCGGAGCATCCGCTGGTCGCGACGCTGACGGCAAGCACCGAGTACGCCGAGGCGGTCAACGCGGTGGTCGCCTCGGCGGCGCGCGAGACAGCTGTGGAGCGGCAGCTGGGGGAGCGCGTGAAGAACGGCGCGTTCACAGGCCGCTACGTCGTCAACCCAGTCAACGGCGAGAAGGTGCCGATCTGGGTCAGCGACTACGTCTTGATGGACTACGGCACCGGCGCGGTCATGGCGGTTCCGAGCGGGGATACCCGCGACTTCGAGTTCGCTCGCAAGTACGACCTGCCCATTCCGCCGGTCGTCGTGGCCGATGACGATCCGCTCTTGGCGCAGCTGGCTGGCGTGAGCGAGCGAGTGATGGTCGACGTGCCATGGGAGGTCGCTTTCGCTGGAGCCGGCGTCATGGTGCAGTCGGGCGAGTTCACGGGCATGCGCGGCGGCAAGGCGAGCGAGGGCATGCATGCGGTCAGTGCGTGGCTTGCCGAGCGCGATCAGGGCCGCGAGTCCATCAACTTCCGCCTGCGCGACTGGCTCATCAGCCGCCAGCGCTACTGGGGCAACCCGATCCCGGCCATCCACTGTCCCACGTGCGGACTCGTGCCGGTGCCGATCGAACAGCTCCCGGTGGTGCTGCCGATGGACATCGACATCACCAAAGGCGAGACGCTGGCCGATCACCCCGAGTTCTACGAGACCACGTGCCCCAAGTGTGGCGGCGCGGCCAAGCGTGAGACCGATACCATGGACACGTTTACGTGCTCGTCGTGGTACTACCTGCGCTACACCGACGCCAAGAACGCAGAACTGCCGTTCTCGGCGGACAATGCGAACTACTGGATACCAGCCGACCAGTACATCGGCGGCATCGAGCATGCCATCCTGCACCTGCTCTACTCGCGGTTCTTCACCAAGGTGCTGCGCGATATGGGGATGATGCGGGCTTCCGAGCCCTTCACCAATCTCCTGACGCAGGGCATGGTCAAGCTCGATGGAGCAACAATGAGCAAGTCCAAAGGCAACGTAGTCGCGCCCGAAGACATGATCGCCCGTTACGGCTGCGACACGCTGCGTGCGTACATCCTGTTCATGGCACCGCCCGACAAGGACCTCGAATGGAGCTTCGACGGTCTGGACGGCATGTACCGATTCCTCGCCCGTGTGGGACGCTTCGTGGCGGACGCCGCCGATGAGGCTGCCGCCGACAACGGCTCGGTCGCTTCCGGCGATCCTGCCGCCAAGAAGCTCCATCGCGAGTTGCATCGCGTGATCGCAAAGGTCACCGACGACGTGGCCCGCTTCCAGTTCAACACCGCTATCTCGGCGGTCATGGAATTGACCAACGCCGCCTACGACTACCGCCGAGAAGTTCCAGCCGGTTCGCGCGACCTAGCGCTGCAGCGCGACGCGGCCGAGGCGCTGACGCTGCTGCTCGCACCGTTCGTGCCGCACCTGACCGAGGAGCTGTGGCGCGTCGTTCTGGGCGGCCAAGCATCGGTGCATCTCGAGCCATGGCCGGCGTTTGACGCCTCGGCAATGGAGTCAGATGAGATGGAGCTCGTGGTGCAGGTCAACGGCAAGGTGCGCGGCAAGGTCACCGTCGCGGCCGATCTCGCCGAGGAGGACATCATCGCCGTCGCTCTGACTGCTGTCGCGTCGTACGTCGAAGGCAAAGAGGTCAAGAAGGTGGTCGTCGTCGCCGGCAAGCTCGTGAGCGTGGTCGTCGCGGGTTAGCGAGCGGTAGGAGGTTGGTGCGCGCCGAGTAAGGTGGCGGTGCCAACGTGGGATCAGCCCGGCGTGCTTCTGCCAGGCGCAGACACTGATGACAGACGACGCCCCCTCGCCGTCGCGGGTGATGAGGGGGCGTTGCTATGCGCGAAGGCGTTGAGGCCCGGCTCAGGGCGCTTGCCAGACGAGCTGGATGGTCGTCCGCGCCCCCGGCGATCGTGGCGGCGGGGCTCGCACTGGCCATCGTGGCAGTTGGCGTGGCGCTGTGGCGCTGGTGGCCGGCAGCTGGCTCCAGCGGCGAGCTGGCTGCGCGCGTCACAGGCGCAGTTGCGGGTGGCGCACCGTCGCGGGCCGGAACCAGGACCAGCGTTCCCGCAGCGGTAGTCGCAGCGCCAGGAGACGCCGTCGCGAGTGAGGCGACGATGTATGTCGACGTGGTTGGCGCCGTCAGACATCCAGGCGTGTACCTGCTCGAGGGCGGCGCGCGTGTCGAGTCCGCGGTGCAGGCGGCGGGCGGAGCGTTGGGCGACGCCGACACCGACGCCATCAACCTCGCTGCTAAGGTCGCAGACGGCGATCAGGTCGTCGTCCCAACGCACGACCAAGTGGACAAGGGCAGCCTGCCGGCACCCGTGGGCGGCGCCGCGGCCGGGGGCGTTGTGGGCGCGGCGGGGGCGGCCGCCAAGGTCGACTTGAACACGGCGGATGCAACGCAACTTGACGCGCTTCCAGGTGTCGGCCCCTCCACGGCCGCAAAGATAGTCGCCGATCGGCAGACTAACGGCCCGTTCAAGACGGTGGACGACCTGGGACGAGTACCCGGAATCGGTCCCAAGAAGCTAGACAGCCTCAAGGATCTTGTCGTTGTCCACTGACGTCGAACAGCGTGAGGTGGCCCGACCGTCGCTGCCCCCGCTGGCGTGGGCAGCGGGTGCACTCGCGGCGGGGCTCTGGGCGGCCGAGGCGCTTGTGTGGCGTCTGGGCGCGGGCGCGCAGACTCAGGCATGGACGGCGGTAGTCGGCTCAGTAGGCGCGATGGTGGCGCTCGCCTTCTGGGCGCGCCAGTCTCGCACGGGTGCGCTGTGTGCACTCGCACTCGTGACCGGTGTCTCAGTTGGCGTGCTGTTCTGGGTGCATGTCGGCGGGGTTACCCGTGAGGTTGCAGCGCGGCGGCAGTCTCGCTGGGATATATCGGTCGTATCAGACGCCACTGACGGGCAGTTCGGGGCGAGTTCGGCGGTGCGTGCTCGGCTTGATAGCGGAGCGTGGGTCGCGACCCGAGCATCGTGGCCGAAAGGTGCGATGCCGCCCGAGGCCGGATCGTCGGTGGTGGCGTTCGGCTCGTTCGTCGCCCAAGCCGACTCCGCCAAGGCCGAGCAGGAGTTTCGCGAGGGCAGCTCCGGATCGTTGCGCATTCGACGCGTCGAGTCGGTCGACTGGGCGCCAGGCCCCTCAGGATGGGTTGCGCGGGCGCGATCTTGGGCCGCGCACCGGGTGGCCGAGGTTCCGGGAGTAGGGGGCGCACTCCTCGGCAGCGCGATGCTTGGGGACCGGCGACGTTTGAGTGGTACGCAGGCCGACACAGACATGAAGGTCGCAGGTCTCGCTCACTTCGAGGCGACCTCCGGCTACCACTTGCTTCTGGTTGGAGCCGTGGCGGAGTGGGCACTACTGGCGCTCTGCATCGGCCGCCGTTCCCGTGGCGCGATCGGGCTGACGCTTACCGGCGCCTTCGTGCTGCTGTGTGGCGCGCGCACGTCTGTGGTCCGCGGCTGGATCGTGGCTGGCCTTGCACGTGGAGGCGGGCAGAGTGGTCGGCGCGCCGATGCGCTGTCGGCACTCGCGCTGTGTGCTTCGGCGATGCTGTGCGCGACGCCGTCTGCACTGTTCGACTTAGCCTTTCAGCTTTCGGTGCTCGCGGTTGCCGCGATTCTGATCTTCGCTCGGCTCGTCGAGGGATGGACGGCCGCGACGCTTCCGAATCGCTTGGGACGCCTTGCCGGGCCAGTGGCGGTCACCCTGTGCGCCGTCGTGGCCACGATGCCACTCTTGGCTCCGGCGTTCGGCTACGTCTCGACCGTGGCCCCAATGTCGAACTTGGTGGCTGTGCCGCTGGTGAGCGTATCTCTGTTGATCGGGTTGGCCGGGCTCGCCTTCGCGGCAGTCGCGCCTCCCATCGGCGGCGTGGTGTTGAGGTGTGCGGGAGCGTTTTGCGCAATGCTCGGCTCGGTTGCCTCCGCGTTTGCCCGAGTGCCGTACGCGGCGGTGCCGGCCGCGGCCAGCACGCTCGCGGTCCTCGCCGGATTTGCTGCCGCCCTAGCGCTGTGGGCGTGGTGGCCGCAACCTCGGCGAGGCACTGCGCGGGTGATAGCCGCCTTGGCGGCCGCGTGCGTTCTGGTCGCGCTGATTCCGCTGCCAGCGGTGGGTGGACCGCGGATTGTGGTGCTCGACGTGGGTCAGGGCGACGCGATCCTCGTCTCTGACGCTGGGCACGACGCACTCGTCGATACGGGGCCCACCGGGCCGGCGCTGCTCGGCGCCCTGGCCCGACAGCGCGTCAGGCGGCTCGACGAGGTCGTGATCACGCATCTGCACGCGGACCACTACGGCGGGCTGGCGTCGGCGGAGTCCGTGTTGCACGTCCCCAGGATCTTCGTGCCGAGAGGGACTCTCGCCGGCTCGTATCCTGTCATTCGCGCGATGCAGAGGGCTAGCGGTACCGGCGCGGTTCGAGAACTCGGTGCCGGCGACGAGCTGAAGGTCGGCTCAGTCACGCTGGATGTCGTCCTGCCACGCCAGCCTGTGGTCAACGCGGCTACGAACGAAGCAAGCGTGGTTATGGTGGCCCGGCACGGCAGCGTGAGCGTGCTGCTTACCGGGGACGCCGAGCATGCGGTGGTCCAGGCTGCAGTCGACGCGGGGACGCTTGGGCGCGTCGACGTCCTGAAGGTCGGTCACCACGGAAGCGCCATCTCTGTAGATGCGGCCCTGTTGGCAGAACTTGCGCCCAGAGCCGCGATCATCAGTGTCGGTGCGGGCAACCGGTACGGCCATCCCACTCCCACAGCGCTTCGCTATCTGCGGGAGGCGGGCGTCCCGACCTATCGAACGGACCTCGATGGCGACGTCGCCATCTCGCTCGGTGGTGCCGAGCCGGTTGTCAGGCCGGCACGGACGCGCGCCTCTCACGTCGCGCAGCGATGGCCGATGGCAGAGAGTCAGTTTGGCGTCCTCGGCTCGGCATATGCGACACTGGACGACATCCAAGACAGCTCATCGACCGCGGAGACTCATGGCAGCGACGCTCTCAGACCTCAAGCTCGTCTACCTCATCTACGGGACCGAGGACCTCCGCCTGCAACAGGCGCTGGCGAGGCTGAAGAAGCGCGTGGGTGACGTTGCCGATCTCGACTTCAACTTCGATACGTTCGAGGGCGAGAGCGCGAAGGCCGACGACATCGTCGCCGCGTGTAACACGCTGCCGTTTCTCTCGGAGCGCCGCCTCGTGGTGGTTAAGAACGTCGACAAGATGAACGCCGAGGGATGGAACGTTCTCGCCAGTTACGCTGGCGACCCGTCGCCAACCACAGTTCTGGTCTTGGTTGCCACGAAACTCGCAAAGAACACGCGGCTCTACAAGGCCGTGGACAAGCTCGGCGGGGCCGCCGAGTACGCTGCTCCACGCAAGTCGGAGTATCCAGGCGAGGTGCGGCGGATGTTTGCGGACCGCGGCAAGAAGATCGCGCTGAACGCCGCCGAGCTGCTTGTAGAAGCGGTGGGCTTCGATCTACGGCGTCTATCGGCCGAGACCGACAAGGCTGTCGCGTTCGTAGGCAGCCGTGAGGAGGTCACGCGCGAGGATATCGAGCAGGTCGCGTCCACCACGGCCCCCAGCTCGGCGTACGAGTTCACGGACGCCCTAGCCAACCGCGATTGCCGCGGCGCACTGCGCCTTCTGGCTGAGCTGCTCGGCGATGGCGAGTCGGTC
>JARLGT010000021.1 GCA_031292615.1 Coriobacteriia bacterium
ACGCCGAGGCGTTTGAACTCGTCGCGCTGCACGTCAACGAAGCCCATGGCCCAGTCTCGGCACAACTCGCGAAGCTTGGCCTGAGAGATCTTGGCCATCTTCTCGGGGCCGAGCTTCTTCTCCACCATGTGCTCGATCGGTTGGCCGTGACAGTCCCAACCGGGGACGTAGGGCGCGTAGTAGCCACGCATGGACTTGTACTTGACGATCAGGTCCTTCAGCACCTTGTTGTAGGCGGTGCCCATGTGGATGTGCCCGTTGGCGTATGGGGGCCCGTCGTGTAGCACGAAGGGCTCGGCGCCGGCGCGGTTGGCCAGCGACTCGGCATACACGTCGATCTCGTCCCAGTAGGCCAGCCACTCCGGCTCGCGCGTTGCGAGGTTTGCTCGCATCGGGAACTCGGTCTGCGGTAGGTTCATGGTCTGCTTGAAGTCCTGCGCCACGACGCATCCTTCCCTTCTCTGCCCGCTTTGCGCGGGCACACAAAAAGCGCGCTCGTCCACGGTCTGCCGGGACGAAACGCGCTTCTACATCCAAGCTCGTTCCGCGGTACCACCCAGCTTGCGTCTTCGCTCTCTGCGAAGATGCGCCACTCGGTTCACTCTGTAACGGGAGCTCCCGTCGGAGCCTACTGCGCGCTTTCGCTTGGTTCGGTCCGAGGCTGATGGGGTGATCTTCCGCGTTCGTGCCACCTGCGGGCTCTCACTATCCCCGCTCGCTGATCTAGCGCTAATCGACGCGTACTCGTCCCCGTCTTCGCCACTCGTAATCGCGCCATGCTTACACACGGCGAACTCGAATTATCGCGCAGGCCTACGAGCGCGGTCAAACGGACTCGGGCCTACGTCTCATCCTTGCGCATCGGAGCCAAGAAGCTGATGGCGCTGGTGGAGATCGCCACGAAGTCGCGCTTCTCACCAGGGCGGTGCGTCTGGCCACGATCGTTGACGGCAACGTCCGAGAGGCACAGGAACCGCCGATCGTACTCGTTGAGGTAGTCAGAAAGACGGTGATCCGGCCCGAGAACCGGCCGATAGAGGTAGCCCCGAAACGTGCGCTCGGAGGTCTCCACGATGACTCGTACTCGCTCGTACTCCTGATCGTCGCTCACAGCGCCCCATCTCGGTCGAATGGCGTCATCTAGAACAGCGACTCGTCTGATCGCCCGAACACGGCGGCTACGTCGTGATCGCTTGCGTTGGCGATATCGAGCACTTTGTGTCGGGCCGCCTCGCCGCGCACGACGGAGACAGAAGTCTTGGGCACCGCCATCGCCGAGGCAATCACCTTGACGACCGCGGCGTTGGCCTTGCCGCCTTCAGGAGCGCTCGTCACGCGAACCGACAGCTCGCTTCCGCGCCAGCCGACGACCTCATCGCGGCCCGCGCGGGGCGTGACATGGACGGCCAACCTCGCCATGCCGAGCTAGTCGATCTCCTCGATATCGGTGTCGCGCTCCCGCTCGCCGAGGATGTCGAAGCCCGGGAGTTCGAACTCGCCCGGCTCGACCAGCTCGACCGGGCCATCCGGTAGCTCCGGAGACTCCATCTCGCCGAGCGAGACGCTTGAGACAAAGCCCGACGCCGGCGGCTCGACCAGCGGCAGTACCGTGGTCTCATCGGCGTCGGCGTCGAAGATGCCTCCAGTCGGCTGAGGAGCCGCAGGCTCGGAGGTCGTCACGGGCGGTGCCCACTGGGTCGCGGTCTCGGGCGCAGCGGGCGCAGGCTCTGCGGCAGGCGCAGGTGAGGCATAGTTGGGCGCGGGAGCGTAAGAAGGCGCCGCGTATGCGGGCCCCGGGCGGACGTCGACCGCGCCGACGAGTCCGTCGGAGTCGTCGAGCAGGACGTTGATGTCCTCCGGCAGGCCGATCTCAGTGATGTTGCTGAGGTGGCCCTCGAGCATCGTCTTGTAGCGAGCGCGGAACTCCTCCTCGGCGTGCTTGATACGCACGAGTTCGTTGGCGACCGTCTGCTTCTTCTGAAGCGCGTTGTGCACGATCTCCTTAGACTTCTGCTCGGCATCGCGAAGCATGGCGTCAGCCTCGACGCCGGCCTTGGCCACGATCTCCTCGGCGGAACGCTGGGCGCTGACCAGCGTATTGTTCAGCGTGGCCTCCATCGACTGGTAGCCACGCACGCGCTCGTTGGCCTGCTCGAGCTTCTCGGAGATATCGATGTTCTCCTTGAAGAGTCGATCGAACTCATCTGCCACCTGGTCCAAGAAGCCGTCCACTTCTTCCTCGCTGTAGCCGCGAAGTGAATGGCGGAACTCCTTGTGGTGGATGTCGAGGGCCGTGAGCTTCATCGGTCGATCCTTCCAAATCGGGTCATGCGGGGTCGTGCTAGCGCACTACCGTGATTACTAAATATCTCAGTACTGGCACGATAACAAACTGAACGACGAGAATCGCTGCCCACGGCGAGAAGTCGATGCCACCCATCGGTGGGATGAATCGGCGAAACAGCGCGATGTAGGGTTCGCATAGGCTTCCAATGACGCGATAGACGTCGTAGAACGCCCCGTTCATCGGGAACCATGACATCAGCACGTATACCACGAGCAACACCACGTAGAACTGTCCGACGACCCCGATGACGTTCAGCAGTTGAATCGTCAGGCTACTCACGAGCCAAGCTCCTTGGAGCGATGCACTGCTGCGGCCACTGCTTCGGCAAACGCCGAACGAACCGCTCGCGCCTCAAGCGCCTCAACGGCGGCGATGGTCGTGCCACCCGGGCTCGTGACGCCGTCCACGAGCGCCTCGGGGTGCATCCCGGTGGTGTCGAGCAGCTTTGCCGTACCCAGCATGGTCTGGATCGCGAGCGCCTGAGCTACGTCGCGCGCGAGTCCCTGGCGTACTCCCCCGCGCGCGAGGGCATCGACGACAAGCGCGAAGTACGCCGGCCCCGAGCCCGAGATGGCCGCGGCGGCATCCTGATAGCGCTCCTCGAGCACGATCGACCTGCCGAGCGACGCGAAGAGCGCGCGCACGATTTCAGTCTGCGCGGCGGTTGCTTCCGTGCCACCGCTGACGACCGACATTCCCTCGCCCACGAGCGCAGGCGTGTTGGGCATGACGCGCACGACGGGGGTCCCACTCGGCAGCGCGGCCTCGAGGCGGGCACACGTGATGCCCACGGCGATGGACACAATGAGCGAGCCGGCGAGCTTGCTCGACAGCGCGGCCGCGACGGCGTCGATGACCTGCGGCTTGACGGCAAGAATGACTGTGTCGGAAGGGAGTGCTTCGGCACCGTCGGCCACGCAGTGAACGCCGAAAGCAGCGCTCAGCGCGTCTCGGCGTTCGAGAGATGGCTCGGCAACCGTGATTGAAGCGGCGGGAACGGCGCCGGATCGCACGAGCCCGCCGACGATCGCCTCGCCCATACGGCCGCCACCGATGACGGCGAGTGTGCCGTCGTAGTGTAGCGAGTCCTCAGTCATGTCAGTCCTCTTAAGAGACGGGCGGGCTAGTCGACCGAGAACAGGCCGGTATCGCGAAGGCGACGGCGATCGGCGTCTGTGACGTCGACGTTGTGCGGCGTGAGCATGAACACGCGGTCCGAGACCTTCTGCAGACCACCATCGAGCCCGTACGTCAGGCCGGATGCAAAGTCGAGAAGGCGCTTAGCGAGTTCAGGCGTGGTCGACGCCATGTTCATGATGACCGGAGTCCCCTGCTTGAACTTGTCGGCGATGCTCTGCGCCTCTGTGAAGCTCTTGGGCTCGACGATGTGCATCTTCATGTTCGCCGAGACAGGCGTCACGGATGAAGGACCCGACGGCACGCTGCGAAGCGACGAGCCGCTCGAGTAGCCGCCGCGGTCGGTACTTGGCACGCGCACGCCGGCACGGTCGAGGTCCGGTCCGCGATCGAGGCGCTTGACCGCACCGGGACCCGCGCCGGAGCCGTACGGGGACTGGTAAGGCGGTGTCGTGTCGCGTCGAGAGGAAGCCGGAGCGGCAAAGGCCTCTTCGTCATCGTCGTCGGGCTCGTGATAGCCGCCGGACTCCTCTTCGTAGTACTCGTCGTCCCAGTCGTCCTCGAGGCCAAGTCTGACCTTCAGGTCACGCCAAAGACTCACAGTCGTCTCCTTGTTTTCGGGCTATCGGCCGAAGATGGCGCCACCAACGCGAACGATGGTTGCCCCCTCTTCGACGGCCACACGAAAGTCATTACTCATGCCCATCGAAAGCTCGTCTAACTCTACACCATTCAGCGGCATCTCCCGCAGCGAGTCGCGCAGCTCTCGTAGCTCGCGGAACACCCAGCGTGCATCCTCCGGTCGGCCAAACGGCGCCATCGTCATCAGGCCCTTCACGGCAACTCCCGGCAGATGCGAGGCCTCGATCAGGGTCTCTCGAACGTCGGCGGGCGCCAGACCATGCTTCGACTCCTCGCCCGAGATGTTCACCTCGAGCAGGACTGGCTGCACGACCCCGATCGCCTCGGCCCGCTTCGAGATCTCGGCGAGCAGCTTGCCCGAGTCGACCGAGTGGATGAGGCAGGCCTTCCCGACGACGTCTTTGGCTTTGTTCGTCTGCAACGTGCCGATGAAGTGCCAGTTGGCCGTCGGAAACAAGCCGCACTTGCCCAAGAACTCCTGGACCCGGTTCTCGCCGAACTCCGATATTCCGGCCTCGCAGGCCTGCCGGATGACATCGACTCCGTGCGTCTTGGTGACGGCGACGATCAGGATCTCGTCGGGGTTTCTCCCAACGCAGTCGGCGGCGTCGGCGACCTGACGACGGACCGCCTCGTATTTAGAGGCGACCGTGTTCACCGGTCTACTCCGCGGCCGGGGTCTGAACCGGCTCGCTGTGCAACTCGCGCTCGCCGGTGATCAGATACGCAATCCGCTCGCCGATATCCACGGCGTTGTCGGCGATTCGCTCGAGATAGCGGCTGGCGAGCACCATCTGCGATGCCCACTCGATGTCCTCTTCATCCTTGAGGCGTGCAAGCTCGCGGAAGAACTGCTTGTAGAGGTGGTCGATCGGCTCGTCGAGCTCGGGGAGCTTGCGGGCGAGTTCGAGGTCGCGCTTGTCCAGCGCCTCTCGTGTCGCATCGAGCACTCGATAGACGAGGTTGCCCTGGGCCTGAATCAGGTCGTAGAGCGTCTGAGGGCCGCGGCGTCCCGCGGTACGGCGCGCAGCCTTCGCGATGTTGGTCGCAAGATCGGCCATACGCTCGAGCCGAATCGCCATGTACGCCAGCGACTGCAGCAGGCGCAGGTCACGCGCGACGGGTGACTGGGTTGCGATCGTCTCGATGACGCGCTCTTCGACTTGGGCGCACCGGTCGTCGAGGGCCGCGTCGCCGTCGATCACGATGGTCGCCCGGTCCTCGTCGCCGGTGATCAGGGCACTGACGCCCTCACGCGTCGACTCTGTGACGGTGTCGAGAATGCCTACTACCTCGGCATGAATGGCTCTGAGCTCCTGGCGGAATTGTTCGCGCATTGTCAGCTCCTCGCTGGCGTTTTCCTATCCGTTCAGTATAAGCCGAGACACCCGCCCGAACCGGGCGAGTTTGTAACACGTGAACAGAACAGCTTGGTTCTCGTGCGGGTTCTAGCCGAATCGGCCGGTGATGTAGTCCTCGGTGCGCTTGTCGCTCGGGCTCGTGAACAGCTCGTTCGTGCGTCCAAACTCGACCATGACCGCGGGCTCACCCGCCACTTCCTGCAGGAAGAACGCGGTGTAGTCGCTCACGCGAGCTGCCTGCTGCATGTTGTGCGTGACGATGACGATCGTCACCGTGTCCTTGAGCTCGGCCATCAGGTCCTCGATCTTTTGGACGCTGGTGGGGTCGATCGCCGAGCACGGCTCGTCCATCAGTAGCACCTCGGGCTCGACCGCAAGCACACGCGCTATACACAGCCGCTGCTGCTGACCACCCGAAAGCGCCAACCCGTTCTTGCCCAGGATGTCCTTGACCTCTTTCCAGAGGTTGGCTCGCTTCAGCGAGTCCTCGACGATCGCGTCCAGCTCGGACTTCTTGCGCATCCCTTGCAGGCGCGGCCCGTAGGCCACGTTGTCGTAAATCGACTGCGGGAATGGGTTGGGCTGCTGAAAGATCATCCCGACTCGGCGGCGAAGATCGACCGGATCGACGCCGGGGCCGTATATGTCGGCGCCATCAAGCGCCATGAGCCCTTCAACACGCGTGCCGGGAATCAGGTCGTTCATGCGGTTGATACAGCGCAGAAACGTCGACTTGCCGCAGCCTGACGGTCCGATAAACGCGGTAGTAGCGTGACTCGCGATGTCGACAGTGATGCTCGTCAGCGCGTTGAAGTCGCCGTACCAGAAGTTCAGTTCCTTCACCCGGACTTTGGCCGGCGTCGCTGCAATCTGTGGGGCGCCCGTCCTGAGTTGCACTGCCATGTACGTCACACCTTCCGAGAACCGCGCAGGATGAGCCGCGCGCCCAGGTTGAATCCGAGGATCATCACGATGAGAAGAAGGGCCGTGCCGAATGCGGTGGGCAGGTTGATGCCGTCCACGGCGAGCAGGTACAGGTGGACGGTCATCGGCCGCCCCGAGTCGAGCGGTGAGATCGGGAGGTTGACTGCCTGGCCCATCGTGTAGAGCACAACGGCCGTCTCTCCCACGGCCCGGCCCATCGCCAACACGATGCCGGTGATGATGCGCGGCGCGGCCGCCGGCAAGACGATCTTGCTCACCGTCTGCCACTTCGTGGCGCCTAAGCCGTACGAGCCCCAGCGCATGTACTTCGGCACCGACCGAATCGCCTCTTCGGTAGCGCGCATGATGATTGGGAGCATGAGCAGAGACAGCGCCAGCGCCGCCGAGATCATCGACAACCCCAAGTGCATCGTCTCCACGAACAAAGCGAAGCCAAAGAGACCCATGACGATCGAGGGCACGCTCGCGAGAGAGTCGGCTGCAAACCGGATGGTGTCTACGACACGGCCCTGCTTGGCGTACTCGGCCAGGTAGACAGCTGCGAGTACCGCGATGGGCGTGCTGATGACCATCGCCAGCGCTGTGACATAGACCGTCGACACGATGGTCGGCCAGATACCGCCCTCCGAGTTGACGCCGTGAGGCCAGGTGAAGATGAACGCCGGCGAGATCACGCTGATGCCGTTGACAAAGACGTAGAGCAGCAACGCGCCGAGCGTCGCGACGGTGATTCCGGCGGCGGCCCAAAGCATTCCGATGGCCAGCGAGTTCGTGATCCGCTTGTTCATCGGCTAGCCCCTCATCCTGGAGAGCAGTCGCACGGAGGCGACCAGAAGCATCGAGAACAAGAAGAGCATCGCAGCAATGGCGAACAACGCGGTGCGGTGCAGCCCGACGGCGTAGGGCATGTCCATTACGATCTGCGTCGTCATCGTCGAGAGCGGCGCGAAGATGCCGCGAGGAAACACCGGTGCGTTGCCAACGACCATCAGAACAGCCATGGTCTCGCCGATCGCACGACCCATGCCGAGGATGATCGCGTCCACGATTCCGATCTTGGCCGCTGGAACGACCACCTTGTAGATCGTCTGCCACTGCGTCGCGCCCATCGCGTACGAGGCCTCGCGTATCCCCTCAGGCACCGATCGCAGTGCGTCTTCGGACAGCGCCGCAATCGTTGGCACGATCATGATGGCCAAGACTATCCAGGCGGTGAAGGCGCCAAAGCCCAGGGTGCCCGTGAACTTGGCGACGACGGCACGCAACAACACGATGCCGAAGAACCCGTAGACCACCGAGGGGATGCCTGCGAGCAACTCGACCGCTGGGCGAACGAACGAGCGCACGCGGTCGGACGCCACGTCCGAAAGGAATACCGCCGTCCCGACCGCCAGTGGCGTGCCCAGCGCGAGCGCACCGAGCGTCACCAGGAAGGAGCCGGCGATCAGCGGCAGGATGCCGTAGCTGTTGGAAGCCGAGGACCAGACGGTGCCGCCGATGAACTTGAAGATGCCGTAGTCCGTGACGATCGGCCACGCTTTGACGCCGACGAAGATGAAGATGAGCCCGACGGCCAGCACGAAGAAGAATGCGCAGATGAAGAACAGCGCTGCGAGCAGCCACTCGCGAACGTACGTCGCGCGCGAGACAAGTTGGAGAGCGCCGTGCGTGCGCGGCGTGGTGACCTTGTCGGTCATCGCGCACCGCCCTCGGCGATAGGGATGAAGCCAGCGTCGACCACGACGCCCTTCTGGATCTTGCCGGAGAGCACGAAGTCCACGAACTCCTTTGTCAGGCCGGTCGGCTTGCCTTTCGTGAAGAAGTGCAGCACCCGCCCGACGGGATACGTCTTGTCGGCAACGCTCTTTTCGCTTGGGACGATGCCGTCTACGGCAAGCGCCTTGACGCTGACGCTAGAGAAGCGCGGCTTGACGAAGCCCAGCGAGATGTAGCCGATCGCTCCCGGCGCCCGTGCAACGACGTCGCGCACTTGGCCCGTACCGGGCAGAACCGTGGCGGCTGGGTCGAACTTGGCGTCCTTCATGACGAGCTTTTGGAACGCGTCTCTGGTGCCCGATCCATCGTCACGGTTCACGAGATCGATGGTGAGGTTGCCGCCGCCCACCTGAGACCAGTTCTTGATCTTGCCCGAGAAGATGTCGCGCAGCTGCTGGAGTGAGAGCCCGCTGACGGGATTGTCGGGGTTCACGATGACCGCGATGCCGTCGTAGGCGATTGGAAAGTCCACGAGTCCGTTGCTCTTCTCTTCCGGCGCCAGTTCACGCGAGGAGGTCCCGATCTCGGCGGTTCCTGCCGAGACAGCCTCGATACCCGCCGAGGAACCCAGGCCCGAGACCAGCACCGTCACATCCGGATGGATTGCCTTGAAAGCGTCGGCCGACTCCTCCGCAATCGGGAGAATCGTGGTCGACCCGCTGACGTTGAGCTTCTTGGACTGTGCCGAGGATCTGGAGCAGCCGCCGAGCCCCAGCGCGAGGAGCGCCACCAAGAGAAGCGACGCGACCAGTCTCAGAGAATGCAAACGAGGGCCGCGTGACGCCCCGTCAGGCCGCCTTCGGCACGGTGAGAGAAGAAACGATCGGTGGTCTCGGCGGTACACATCCCGAGACGTGCGATGTTGCACCTTGTGACTCCTGCGCGTTCAAGGCTCGCGGACACGACGGCATCGAGGTCAAGTCCCCCCGATTCGGCCCGCGCAAATGTACCAAAGGTGTTAACGAATTGCGACATCAACTGGCCGTCAATCTCGTAGTGGCAGTCACGGATGTGTGCGCCCACATAGGCGTGAATCTCAGCAACGTCACAGGAGGCGACCTGGGCGATTCGCGCCACGGCCTTCCCCGGCAGCGAGGCAAGCGCGCCACGCCATCCCGCGTGGACAAACGCAACGACCGGCCCGGGAGCAACAACCACGATGGGGACGCAGTCGGCGTAGGACTGCAGCAACGGGATGCGCGGCAGCGACGTGATCAGGCAGTCGACCCCGTTGACAGCGGGCTTGCCGCTGGACACAAACGCGCCCGCCCCGACCTCGTCGTGTCCAACGATCGCGATACCATCGGCCTGAGCCGAGCGACCCATCGTCAGGCTCCCGCGCAGCTCAGCGATGTCCAACGCCCGAAGGAACAGCGAGCGGTTCTCATCGACGGCGGCCGGATCGTCGCCCACATGGCCGGCGAAGTTAAGCGATGCGAAAGGCGGCTTGCTCACACCCCCGCTCCGTTCGCTGAAGGCGACCAAGACGCCCGCCTGCCGAAGCACGGTGTCGGTCCAGAACGCGACAGATCCCCGCTCAACGCGAACCAGATTCGGGATGTGGTCCTCGCTCAACTCAACTCCTCGCGGCGGAATCTCCTGAGGTTTCACCTCAAGTTGACGGTTCGTCTTGATGACGATTGGCTGAGAATACAGGAGGACCCGGTGGCGACGAGGTCCCGCCGTCGTCGCCACCGGGTCCAAACCGGAGAACACGAATCGTGCCGTTCATCCCGCGTCTAAAACGTCCGCTTCTTCAGGAACGCTGGGATATCGAGCTCGTCTTCGCCGATGGGCTCGAAGGTGGGCATGAACTGCGTCCCGCCGCCCTCCTCTTCCTCGGCCGCCGCAAACGACATGGTCTCTTGCTTGCGGCGCGTTCCATCAAAGCCAGTCGCGATCACTGTGACTCGAATCTGGTCCATCATCGAGTCGTCGATGACGGCGCCGAAGATGATGTTGGCCTCCGGGGCCGCGGCCGTCGCGACGACCTCGGCCGCCTCGTTGACCTCGAAGAGACCCAAGTCGCTTCCGCCGCAGATGGACAGCAGGACGCCGTTGGCCCCCTGAATCGAGGACTCAAGCAGCGGACTCGAGATAGCAGCCTTGGCTGCGTCGTGGGCGCGGTTGTCGCCAGTGGCGAGACCGATCCCCATGAGCGCCGAGCCGGCATCTTGCATGATCGTGCGGACGTCTGCGAAGTCCAAGTTGATCAGTCCTGGCACGGTGATGAGGTCGGTGATGCCCTGCGTGCCCTGACGCAGGATGTCGTCGGCGATCCGGAAGGCGTCCAGAATCGACGTCTTCTTGTCGGCAACCTGCAAGAGGCGGTCGTTCGGAATGATGATGAGCGTGTCGACCACGTCGCTCAGACGCTTGATGCCGTCCTCAGCCTGCAGAGCGCGCTTGCGGCCCTCGAACGCGAACGGACGCGTGACAACACCCACCGTCAGCGCGCCGATCTCCTCCTTGGCGATTTGGGCGATCACGGGGGCAGCGCCCGTTCCCGTACCGCCACCCTCGCCCGCGGTTACGAAGACCATGTCGGCGCCCTGAAGTGCCTCTTTGATCTCGCCGCGGTTCTCCTCGGCGGCCTGGAAGCCGACGTCAGGGTCTGCGCCCGCGCCAAGCCCCTTAGTGAGATTCACGCCGACATGAACCTTGTAGTCCGCATCGGACATGAGAAGCGCCTGCGCGTCGGTGTTCACAGCGATGAACTCCACGCCCTTGACGCCAGCCTCGACCATACGGTTGATGGCGTTGGTACCGCCGCCGCCGACTCCGACGACTTTGATCACTGCCAAGTAGTTGGCACCTGTATCGAGCATTTCTTAGACCCTCCCCGAGAAGCCGGCCAGAGCTACGACTCTAAACCTCAAGTTGACCGTTACCGTGCGGGCGGAACACTCAATCTTCGCATAAACGTTACACAGTGTGCAAGGGGTTTTGTAGACACGCCTCTCGGGGCGTGCGCCTGCCGCGACGTATCGAGTGCATTTCCCCAGCTAGTTGCCGGAGTTTAGCCCTCGCCAAGTGGGCCTGTCTGTGACTCGAACGTTGACGTAGACGACGTTCTTCTCCTTGCCGAGAATCGTTCGGGCAATGAGATCCTTCTTGGTAATCTCGTCTGCAGAACCGACGAAGACTTGAATCTGATTCTTGAGAACGAGCACCGTAGCCTGCACGCTGGGCGCTGAAACGAATGCCAGTTGGGCTTTCAGTTGGGGGCTCAGCCCGCCGATTACGGCCAGCGCGTTGTTCAGCTCGCCCGAAGCGTTTTTTGCCCCTGCAACCGGCACCAACCCAGGAACGTCTTTGATCGGGACTAGCGCGCCAGTTGGCTCCTTGCTCCGCCGGGCCACCCAGTGCCCATCCCCCGACACAAACCACTGACCTCGAGCGCCCGCATCCGCCAGCGCAATCGGCACGCGCTCGACCACGTCGACTACGAGGGTATGCGGAAATGACCGACTCACCTTCGCCGATGAGACCCACGGTGACGCCTCGACCCGCTGCTCGATCTCCGATGGAGCCAGATGCAAGAGCGTGGCATCCTTGGGGACTGCGGCTAGCGCGAGCACGTCCGCGCTCGTGAGATGGCTTACGCCGGTGACCTTGATCGTATCGACCGTAAACAGGGGCGCTCGCCACAGGGCGCTCAGCGCCCACGCGACCGCCACCACGGCGAGCACGGCTGCCGCGACGAGCAACACGCGACGGCGGCCGATCTCTTTGCGTCGGCGGTCACGATCGTCGCGCTTCTGACCCGCGACCTTGCGTCCAGCCGAACTTGGCTTGGGTACGCGACTACCAGCGCGCTCCGATGCTGAGCGCTGCTCTTGTCGAGGGGTCCGCTTGCGCTCGGACTCAACCTCGGGGTTGCCCTGCTTGTAACGTACTCGGACGGTCTCCTCGGCGCCTACAACGACGCGCTTACGATTCGAGGAACTGCCCGAGGAACCGGATCTCCGGCCTGAGCTCGATGCCATTCGCTTCCTTCACGGTCTCACGGATCAACCTGACTAGCGCCACCACATCGGCGGCAGTGGCGCCGCCTGAGTTGACGATGAAGTTCGCATGCACGTCGGAAACCATCGCGCCGCCCACTTTGGTGCCCTTCAAGCCGGCCTTCTCGATGAGCCGACCCGCCGAGTCACCCTCGGGGTTGACGAAGACACTGCCCGCAGAGGGCATGTTGAGCGGCTGGGAGCGCTTGCGCCGACGCAGGCTCGCCTCCATGGATCGGCGGATGCCCACTGCGTCGCTCTCAGTCACGCGCAGCACCGCCTCGACGATGATACCGCGTGCTGGCAGGTCGCTCCGCCGATACGCCCACGCAATCTCGGGGCCTCGAATGCCGACCAGCCCTGCACCGGGGCTGAACACGGTGACCGACTCGACAATCGAGCCGATCCACTCATCTCGGCTGCCCGCGTTCATGGCAAGCGCGCCGCCGAGAGTTCCCGGCACGCCGACGGCGAACTCCAGACCCGACAGGCCGAGCTTGAACGCATCTTGAACGACTGCAGCCAGAATGACGCCAGCGCCAGCGCGCAGGTGGTCGTCGTCGACCGAGTGGCGCTTGAAGTCGCGACCGAGGGTGATGATGGCGCCGCCGTAACCCTCATCGGAAGCCAGCACGTTGCTGCCCTTGCCGAGCACGGTCCACTCGATGTTGTTGGCGCCAAGAATGGTCGTGGCGGCCGCGAGGTCGGCCACCGTCGCACACTCGACGAAGAGTGCGGCAGGTCCACCGATTCGATACGTGGTGTGTCGTGCGAGTGGCTCGGCTCGGCGAACGGAACCGGTCAGCTCGGCGGCAAGGCGCTCAAAGGCGACGTCTAGTGACACGTGGGAGCTTCCTCCTCGCCGGACAAGACGCGCACAATCTCCGCGCCGAGCCCCGACACGTCACCTCCCGCACCCATCGTGATCAAGAGATCGCCCGGGCGCACACTGCGGGTGACGTATGGGACGACATCCGCGCGATGCGGAAGGAAGGCAATCTGAGCCCGCGGCCGCGCGTTGAGAACGGCCTTGAGTAGCAGCCGGCCGTTAACACCTGGAATCGGCGCCTCGAACGGGCTGTCGAGTTCGAGTAGCACCACCAGATCAGCGATGCTCAGTGCCTCGCCGAACTCCTTGCTGAAGAGCTCGGTGCGATAGTAGCGATGCGCTTGGAAGACCACCACAACGCGCTCGAAGTCGAGCTCTTGGGCGGCGAGCAGGGTCGCCTTCACTTCGGTTGGATGGTGTGCGTAGTCATCGACAACCGTCACACCAGCGGCCTCGCCCAAGCGCGTGAAACGACGGCGCACCCCCGGGAACTCCGCGAGCGCCGCTGCGGCCTTCTCGAGGTCGAGCCCGAGAGCCCATGCGGTCGCTAGACACGAAGTCGCGTTTGACGCCATGTGGATCCCCGGAATCGTGCTGACCGACGTTGCGGTCTGCCCGTCGCTCGTCGTGACCTCGAACCGAGTCCCGAGGCCTTCTCGGCCAAGGACGGTTGCGCGAACGTCACAGCCCTCGGAGAATCCGTAGGTCACGACTCGGCGACCCGTGGAGTGCGCCATCTCAACGAGCGTGGGCTGATCGCCGCAAACAACCAGGGCACCCTCGGGGGAGACGCTCGCCATAAACTCTCGGAACGTCTCCTCCATGCGCTCGACCGTGCCGTAGTAGTCGAGGTGGTCGGCCTCCATGTTGGTGACGATGGCGACGTAGGGATCGAGGAAGAGGAACGAGCCGTCTGACTCGTCGGCCTCCACGACGTAGTACTCGCCGGTTCCGCTATGAGCGTTCGAATCGAAGCCATCGACAACACCGCCGATGAGGAACGTCGGGTCCAGGCCCATCTTCGCAAGCATCGTTGCCGCCATGGAGCTCGTCGAGGTCTTACCGTGCGTGCCGGCCACCGCGATGGTCTTGCGGTCTCCTGCCAGGTGTCCGAGCATGCGCGCCCGCGGCCACACCTCGATGCCGCGCGCTCGCGCAGCGGTCAACTCCGGGTTCTTCTCGGGAATGTCCGTAGAGATGACGACGACCTCAGGATCGCCGAGGTTCTCGACGGCATGCCCGATTGTGACGTGGATTCCCGCAGCCTCGAGCGCGCGGGTGTAGCGCGACTCCTTGAGATCGCTGCCGGTCACCTTCATGCCGCGGTCGGCCAGGACCAGCGCAATCGCACTCATGCCCGCGCCGCCGGCACCGATGAAGTGAGCGTACGTCTTCTCGGACAAGAGAGTCTCCCTAAGAGTCGATGGCGCGCGCGACAGGGGGCTTTCCGGCGGCCTGGCGGGCCAAGCTGGCGACCCGGTCAGCAGCGTCCGGCCGTCCCAGCGAGCGAGATGCGGCCGCCATACTAGCACGGCGTCCGGCGTCCGACAGAAGGCCGCAGACGATGTCACCGAAGCGTTCATCGTCCAGCTCGCTGTCGGGCACTAGTTCGGCCGCGCCGCGCGCAACCATCGCGGCGGCGTTCTTGGTTTGATGGTCCTCAGTGGCGAACGGGAACGGCACCAGCACTGCAGGAAGCCCGAGCGCTGTGATCTCGGCAATCGAGGTCGCGCCGGCCCGAGCGACTACTAGATCGCTCGCCATTAGCGCCGAGCCCATGTCGTTGAGGTAGTCCAGCACCTGCCAACGCCCGTTGCAGTCGCCGCCGGCGGCCTTGAGCGCGGCGCGTACGCTCTGCACCTCGGCTGCGCCGGCCACGTGCACAACGCGCAGCTCGGGGATGGCCATCAATCTGTCGCGCAGCCCAACGACTGCCGAGTTCAGATGCCGAGCACCGCGGCTGCCGCCGAACACCAGCATCACGAGGGCGTCAGCCGGGAGGTCGAGTGCGTCTCGGCCCCTCTCGCGGCTGGCGTTCAGCACCGCAGGACGCACAGGGTTGCCAGTCACCACCGCGCGCTCGGAGTGCGCAAGGCCCGCGGCCGACTCCTCGTAGGTGACTCCTACGGCCCGTGCCCAGCGCGACAGGATCTTGTTCGCGAGTCCGGGAACCGAGTTCTGCTCGTGCAGCACGAGCGGGATGCCCCTCATCACGGCCGCGAGCCCTACGGGAATCGACACGTAGCCGCCGAAGCCAATCACGACGTCGGGCCTGCTGCGCCCGAACCAACGCCACGCCGTAATAGTTGAGAGCCCGATGCGCGGTATCGATGTGAGCAGCGTGAGTGGGCGCCCACGGTCGTAGCCTGACGCCTTGAGCGGGAGGAACTCCACTCCCGCCTCAGGAACAAGCCGGGCTTCAAGGCCGTTAGGCGTGCCGACGAACAGAACCTCGTCAGGCGCGTCGGCGAACCGGTCGGCGACTGTCAGTGCGGGGTACACGTGCCCCGCGGTCCCGCCGCCGCTCATCAGAACTCGCACGAACCGGCTCCTTCTTCTTGGACGGCGTTCGAATGGCCTTCGGCGCGCACGCTCCGTACTCAGACACTGAGAGGATGAGCCCCACGCTGATCATGGTGACCACGATGGACGACCCGCCGTAGCTCATGAATGGAAGTGGCTTGCCGGTCACCGGGAACAATCCCGTGACCGCCGCCATGTTCAATATGGCCTGAAACCCGAGCATGCCCGTCAGGGCCGCCGCGAGCAATCGACCGTATTGGTCCCGCGAACCCATCGCGATGCGGATGCCCGAGAACACCACGACGACAAAGGCGCCGATGACGGACAGCGTTCCCACGAGCCCAATCTCCTCGCCGACCATCGCGAAGATGAAGTCGGTGTGAGCCTCGGGAAGGTAGAACCACTTCTGCCGAGACAACCCAAGACCGAGGCCCTTGATGCCGCCGGTGCCGAACGCTAGTAGCGCCTGAACGGCCTGATAGCCCTTGCCTTGGGCTTCAGACCACGGGTCGAGCGACGCCGTTACTCTAGCCATTCGGTAGGGCTCGATTGCGATGGCGAACACAGCGAAGACTACGAGAACTGCCAGGGCAACATAGACCCAGCGCAACTCGATGCCGCCGAGGAACAGCACGATGGCCACTCCGGCAGCCATCAGCATGGTGGTGCCGAGATCAGGCTGGAAGACGATCAGAACCGCCGGAATCCCGACGAAGATGCCCAGCCGGCGCAGGTACGTGGGCGTGTCGGTGCGATGTCGCTGCCATTCGACCGCAAGCATCGCCGCAACGAGCACGCATGCGATCTTGGCAAACTCGGAGGGCTGCAGGTTGAAAAAGCCCAGCGGAATCCAGCGACGCGCACCTCCGCGGACGACGCCCAAGGCCCACGTCGTGACCAGCAGGAAGATCGCCACTCCCCAGACTTGGTAGCCCAGAGGGCCGCGGAACCTGCGGTAGTCGAAGCGGGAAACGCCCCAGGCCAGCACGATACCGAAGAGCACGAACACCGCTTGGCGCTCGGCGAAGAAGTATGGCGAGCCCTGCTTGACGAGTGCAGAGATCGACGACGCAGAGTAGACCATGACCAGTCCGAAGACCGTCAGGAACAGCGCTGCGCCAAGGAGCAGATATCGCGCAGCAGGTCCTCCCGCATACTCCTTCTGAGGAGCCACTACCTGGCCTCCCCTGCCAGCTCGGCGACGTAGCGCTTGAACTCGTCTCCTCGATGCTCGAAGCACGTGAACTCATCGAAGGAAGCACACGCCGGGGAAAGCACAACCACATCGCCTGCTACAGCAAGCGATGCCGCCGCCTCGACGGCATCGCGAAGCGTGACTGCGTCCACCGTGCGAAGGTCGACGCCCGCGAAAGCCGCGGCAAACTCATGACGTGACTCGCCGAAGAGAACGGCCGCCTTCGCGCTCTTGGCGACCTGCTCGGCGAGGGAGCGAAAGTCGTTGTCCTTGTTGCGTCCGCCGAGAAGCACGATCAAATCGCGTCCCTCGAACGCGCGCAGCGCTTGGAAGACCGCGTCGGGATTGGTGGCCTTGCTGTCGTTGTACCAGTCGACGCCGCCCACGGCGCCAGCCGGCTCGAGGCGATGCTCGATGGGCGCAAACGTCTTGAGGCCCTCTCGCAGATCGACCGGATCGACTCCGAGCGCATGTGCCGCCACGGCCGCCGCAAGGGCGTTGCTCACATTATGCTGGCCGCGAATCAGAAGCTCGTCCGGGCGAACGAGTCTGACCGGGCCGCCCTGTGTCTCCAGCGTCAGGTAGCCGTCGACGACCGTGGCACCGCCAGGGTGGCCCACCGTGCGGCTCACACGCGCGACGGGTACGCCGCGCGCCTCGAGCGCCTCGGCGTAGGGAGCCGAACCTGGATCGTCTACGTCGATAACGGCGAGATCACCGTCGTCCATGTTCTCGAAGACGCGCGTCTTGTCCGCCGCATAGGCTTCCAGCGAGCCGTGATAGTTGATGTGGTCGGGTGTGATGTTGAGCAGCACTGCCACCTGGGGGTGGAACTGCTCGATGAGCGACATCTGGAACGACGAGACCTCGGCGACCATGATCTCGAGGTCCTCACGCTGCATCGCCTCGGTAGCAACGAAGCCGATGTTGCCGACCGCCTCTGCGGCGATGCCACCCGCACGCAGCAGATGCGCTACCAGCGAGGTGGTCGTGGTCTTGCCGTTGGTGCCCGTGATGGCCACCCACGGCTTGCCTGTGCACTCGTAGGCGAACTCGATCTCGGACATGATTCTGTCACTGTTCTCGGCGGCCGAGACGCGCAGCGGCGAGTAAGGCGGAATACCCGGGCTCGTGACGCACAGCTCGTAGTGGCCGTCGACTGACTCAGCGCCCAGCAGCACGCGCACGCCGAGGTGCTCCAACTGCGTTGCTGTGGCACGCATCACCTCGTTGTCGCCGGACTCGGCGAGCGTCACCGAGGCCACGTCGCCGGTGCCGATGCGCTCAGCCAGATACCTGGCCACCGCGATGCCGCTCTTCCCGATGCCCAGGACCAGGGAGTCTGCGACTCCGTTGTTGCTTTCGTTCACTTTGCCCTCGCTACGACGCTGCCGACGAAGAACATCGCGAAGCCAAGCCCCGCGAGAATGCCCGTGACGATCCAGAACCGCACCATGACCTTGGTCTCCGACCACCCGAGCATCTCGAAGTGGTGATGGAGCGGCGCCATGCGGAAGATGCGCTTGCCGGTCAGTTTGAACGAACCGACCTGCAAGATGACCGAGAGTGTCTCGGCGACATAGATGCCACCGATGATGACGAGGTACAGCTCGGCCTTCGTGATGATAGCCAGCGCCGCAATGACTGCGCCCAGCCCCAGCGAACCGGTGTCGCCCATGAAGATGTCGGCTGGATAGCTGTTGTACCAGAGGAAGCCGATGCAAGCGCCAGCGACGGCCGCGCCGAGTAGTGCCGTGGGTAGCGCGTTTTGGCGAAACGCGATGGCGGCGTAGGCGAGCGTGACGATCGTGACGGTGCCGGCGGCCAGTCCGTCGAGTCCATCGGTGAGGTTCACCGCGTTGCTCATGCCGGTGACCATGATGTAGACGAGGAGCAGGTAGAACCACGGTATGACGATGGTCATGCCGCCGATGGGAATCGTCGTGGCGAGCTCGCCAAGGTCTATCCGGTAGGTCGTGAGCGGAATCTGCACCCAGGTCGAGAGCTGTGCCCAGTTCACGACGAACAGCCCGAACGCGACCGAGATCACTCCCTGCCAGAAGAGTTTGGCGCGGGGGCGCAGCCCGAGCGAGCGCTCGTGACTGACCTTCGACCAGTCGTCAATGAAGCCCAGCGTCCCGCAGCCCAGCATCGTTGCAAGTGCCAGAATCGACAGCGGGGTTGCCTTCGCCAAGAGCAGGTAAGCAGCGGTGACGACCAGCAGGATGAGCACGCCACCCATTGTCGGCGTACCTTGCTTGACCAGATGCCCTTGCGGACCATCGGCGCGAACCTGCTGCCCGATGTTGCGCACGCGCAGCAGTCGGATCCAGAAGGGGAACAACGCCGCAGTTCCCAACATCGCGACTACTACTGCGAGAAAGACCGTGTATGTCGGATACCTCGAGATGTCGATCATCGCAGTGCCACCATCCTATCCACTACGACCTCGAGACCCATAACCCGTGAAGCCTTGACCAACACGATGTCGCCGGTTTCGGCCAGCGAACCGAGCGCCTCGGCAGCAGACTCGGCGTCCTCGGTCACGCGTACGTGCTGCGTGCTCATGCCGTGGGCCAAGGCGCCTTCGGCGATCCGATGTGCACGAACACCAACCGTCACCAGCTCGTCGATTCCGAGCCGCGCCACAGCCTCGCCGATGCGGAAGTGAGCCAGCTCGGTAAGCGACCCAAGCTCTGCCATGTCGCCGAGGACCGCGATCCGCCGGCCGCCCGCGACCATCGCCGCGAGCGTATCGACCGCAGCACGCATCGACGCGGGATTCGCATTGTACGCGTCGTTGACAAGAGTCAGACCGCTGGCCGTGTTGATGACCTGCATTCGCATGGCCGACATGTCGGCTGTTGCGAGTTTCTCGGCTATTAGCTCGGGGGCGATCCCGAGCTGGAGCGCAACCGCCGCGGCGGCCAGCGCGTTGTAGACGTTGTGACGGCCGGGGACGGGCAGGCTTACCTGCGCTGCACCCGCCGGGCTAAGCAGGGTGAAGGCGGCCCGGCTCTCGGCATCCAGCTCGATGTCGGTGGCGCGCACTACGCACGCCTCGCTCAGGCCGTAGAGCGTAACAGTCGCGGCCGTGGTGCCTGCGATGCGCGCGGAGTACTCGTCGTCGCCGTTGAGGAACGCCACGCCGGTTGCTGGCAGGCAGCGAACCAACTCGCCCTTGGCCTCGGCGACAGCGTCTTGGCTGCCAAGCAGCTCGATGTGGCTCGTCCCCACATTGGTAAGCAGGCCCAACGTCGGGCGCGCGATCTGGCACAGAGAGGCGATCTGCCCCATTCCGCGCATGCCCATCTCGACCACGAGCACCTCGGTATCGGCGTTGGCCGCCAGTACCGTTAGCGGAACTCCGAGTTCGTTGTTGCGGTTGCCCTGCGTCCCGACCGTGCGCTTGCCGGCGGAAAGCACGGCCATCACGAAGTCCTTGGTGCTCGTCTTGCCCGTGGAACCGGTGATTCCGAGCACCTCGCAGTGCAGGCGCGACCGGTGATAGCTCGCAAGTGCCTGAATCGCGAGCAGCGTATCGTCGACGCGCAGGACCGCGACATCGCGGCGCTTCGCAACGTCGACCAGCTCAACAACCTGTTCGGCGGTTCTTGACACGATGATGAGCTTGGCACCTGCGTCGATGGCCGACAGCACGAAGTCGTGGCCGTCGGTCCGCTCGCCCGGGAGTGCGACGAAGATGCAGCCTGGACGTATGCATCGCGAGTCGATACAGACGTCGCTGACCACCTTTGACAGGGAGCCTGAGAGCAACTCGCCGCCGGTCGCCGAGACAACGATGTCGACAGAGGCCGTCAGCATCCGCCGAGCTCCTCGCGAGCGACTTCGCGGTCGTCGAAGTGAACAGTGCGGTCCGCGAAGATCTGGTAGTCCTCGTGGCCCTTCCCGGCGATCAGGACGCAGTCTCCGGGTTTGGCTAGCTCGATGGCGCGGGCAATCGCGGTTCGCCGGTCAACCTCCACCTCGTAGACAGCTGCACTCTGCTTCACGCCATCTTCCACCTGCAAGATGATGCCGACAGGATCCTCCGAACGCGGGTTGTCGCTCGTCACAATGACGATGTCGGCGTTGTCCCCTGCCGCGCGTCCCATGATGGGACGCTTCTCCGGATCGCGATCGCCTCCGCAGCCGAACACGACGATCACCCGGCCCGGAGTTACCGCGGCAACCGCGCGCGTCGCCTTCTCCAGCGAGTCTGGCGTGTGTGCGTAGTCGACCACGACCGCGAACTCCTGACCGCAGTCGATCCGCTCGAGCCGACCGGGCACCTGCGGAGCATGCTCCAGGCCATCGACAAGAGAGTCCAGGTCGATGCCAACGGCAAGCGCACAACCGGCAGCGACCAAGGCGTTGCTGACGTTGAAGGCGCCCGCAAGCGGGAGATGCACGACCCGTGCGCCCTGAGGCGTTACGAGCGTGAAGACCGAGCCGGTCGAGCCGAGCTCAACGTTGTCCGCGCGCACCGCAGCTGCCTGCGAGCGGCCCACGCTCAGCACGCCCTCGATCTCGCGCGCCATGTCCTCGCCGAGCGGATCGTCTACGTTGACGACACGTGCGGCCACCTCAAAGTCGGTGAACAGCCTGCGCTTCACCGAGAAGTACTCTTCCAGCGTGTGATGGTAGTCGAGATGATCCTGCGTGAGATTGGTAAACGCCGCGACGGCGAATCGCACACCGTCGATGCGGTGCAGGTCGATGGCGTGACTTGAGACCTCCATCGCCACTGCCGAGACGCCCTCGTCGCGCATCTGCGCGAGCAACGCTTGTAGGTCGCTGGACTCTGGCGTGGTGCGCGATGCGGGCATGCGCTCGTCACCCAGACGCGTCTCCACGGTGCCGATCACACCTGTCTTGTGTCCGGCTCGGCGAAGGATCGCGTCGATCAGGTACGTGGTGGTGGTCTTGCCGTTGGTGCCGGTCAGCCCGATAACCTGCATCGATGCGCTCGGGTCGCCGTAGAACCTCGCGCCGCCCAGCGCGAGTGCTACTCGAGCGTTCGCGACCAGGAACTGCGCGACATCGATGCCCGGCAGCTCCCGCTCGACCACAAGCGCGACTGCGCCACGGGCCACAGCGTCCGCAGCGAAGTCGTGCCCGTCGTGGGCGAATCCTGGTATGCAGAAGAAGGCATCGCCGGGGGTCGCCAGGTTGGAGCGGTACGTGACTCCGGAAACGACAACGTCGGCCGGGCCCAGTGGCCTCGCGCCGACGCCTTCAAGCAGGCGTGTCATTGCTATCTCAGTCACGCTCTGTCCACCACATCAGCCGCCGATTCTACCATGGTTGTCACTGATTCTTGCCCGCATCGTCTGCGGAGCTGGCGCCGCCGCCGGTCGAGGAGTCGTCGGACTTTGGCTTGCTGGATCCGCTCTTCGCGGCCGCCGCCTTCTTGGTCGTCGTCGCCAACTTCGCCGGGACGCTCGGTGCGTCCACCCCCAGAATCGGCGTGCCACTGGTAACCACGCTCTGCGCGCTTGTCGGCGGGATCTTGAGGTGGTCGCAGCAGAACGCCGCCAGCGAAGAGAACGACGGCGCCGCAACCGTTCCACCAAAGATCGCGTTGCTCGGCTCGTCGAGTTTGACCTCAATGAGAAGCTGCGGGTTGTCGGCGGGCAGGTAGCCGATGAACGACGAGATGTACTTGTCCTTGGCGTAGCCAAGGCCATTGGGCAGCGCCACCTGCGCCGTGCCGGTCTTACCGGCGACAACGTAGCCGGGAACTGCAGCAGCCTTGCCGGTTCCTTCGGTGACGACATGCTTGAGTATGTTGGTCGTCGTCACCGCCGTCTGATGCGAGCACGCCACTCGAGTCGGCCAGACCGGCTTCAGCGCAGGATCCTGCGGCACGTCGAGTAGGAAGTGCGGAGTGATCAGCGTTCCGCCGTTCGCGATCGCCGAGACCGCCCGAGCAAGCTGCAGTGGTGTCACGGACAGACCTTGGCCAAATGAGATGCTGGCGACCGACCCGTTCTGCCACCTCGCGGGCGCGGGCAACCAGCCCTTGGCCTCGCCGGGGAAGTCGACGCCCGTCGCCTCAGTCAGACCGAATCGCTGAAACGAGTCGTACAGGCCCTGCTTGCCCAGCTTCATGCCCATCTTCGCCGCACCGATGTTGGATGAGTTGGTCACGATCTGCGTGAGCGACCAGTCCACCGTGCCGCGGCCCTCGGCGTCGTGGATGGTGAAGCCGGCAACCTTGAGACTGGTCGGCAGGTGGAACATCGAGTTCGGCGTGAAGATCCCGGCGCCAATGACCGATGCGGCCGTAATGGACTTGATCGTCGAGCCAGGCTCGTACGCGTCCTGGATCGGCCGACTCCGAAAGCCCTTGGGGTCGGCCTTCTGGTAGTTGTTGGGGTCGAATCCAGGCGTCGAAGTCATGGCGTAGATCTCGCCGTCCTGGGGGTTCATGATCGTGACCGAGCCGCCCGACGCGCCCCATTTCTTGATGGCGGCCGCAAGCTCGACCTGGGCGTGGTCCTGGATGTCCTTGTCGATCGTCAGTACGATATCGTGCCCATCGACCGGGTCGACGTTCTTCTGAACGCCTCCTGGAATCGGCCTGCCATAAGGATCCCGTTCGCCCAGAAGGACGCCCGGCTTTCCGGCGAGCACCGAGTCGTAACGCTTTTCGATGCCAGCCAGACCCGTACCATCGATGCCCATGAAGCCGAGGGTCTGCGCGGCGAGATCACCCGAGGGGTAGACACGCTTGGAGTCCTCCAACAGGCCAATGCCTTCGAGTTTGAGCGCCTCGAGTTTGTCCGCCTTGTCCATGTCGATCTGTCGGGCGATGTAGACAAAGCCCGTGTTCTTGGACAGCTTGTCCTCGTAGTACGCCGGGGTGCCACCCAGCACCGAGGCCAGTGAATGGGCCGTAGCCGACTTGTCCTTGACGGTGTTGGGAGCGGCGTAGACCGTGCGAGCGGCGACGCTTCGTGCGAGCGCCTCACCTTCGCGGTCGTAGATCGTCCCGCGAAGTGCCGGCAACTGGATGTCGCGCATCCGCTGCGCCGTCGCCTTCGCGGCGTAGGTCGGCGCGGCGATGACCTGCACGAAGATGAGCCGAGCCACCAGGACCAAGAACAGTGAACTGAGGACGACGAGAAGGAATGCGAAGCGACCGCTTCCTGACGACCGCATGCGGCGCTGCGCCACGCTACCTCCTATCCGTTCCTCACTTCGATGACGTTAGCCCGGCATCGCCGACGAGAAGCATGCGAGCCTCCACCGCGACCATGCCGACGAGATTGTGAAGTACAGCCTGCTGAGCAGGCGATGCGCTCGGCGCTGGAGCCTCGGCGATCTGGGCCGTACCTGCGGGACCGGGCTCCAGCCTCATGTAGGTGACCGATGTGGCCGGCGCCATGCCCATGGTACCGACAGCTTCGGCCTGGATGCGCGAGGGTGTTGCCAAAGCGCTTTCTTGGATCTCGAGCATGTCGCCTTCGTAGCGGGCGGTCTTGATCGCGGTCTGTAGCTTGCCGCAGTCAATCGAGGCCTGCGCCGCCTGGACCGACAGCCAAACTCGGCCGGCGCCAAGGACGGCCGCGACTGCAACGATGACGGCAAAGAACACGAAAGCTTGGCGCGCCGCGGCATGCGAGGTCGCCGCATGGCGCTTGGGCTTGGCCTTCTGGCTACGAGCGGGTGCATCTTGGACGACACGGAGGTGAGGCCGACGGGCAGCCGGGCCCGGCTCTTGCTTGAGCGCTGGCAGTCCCATCCTCGCCCACCTCCCCCTTCGTACGGCCCCTTGGGGCTCCTACAGTTTCTCGGCGACTCGCAGCTTGGCGCTGCGCGCGCGTGGATTCTCTTCTATCTCCTGAGGCGTGGGCAGGATGGCCCGGCGCGTCAGGTTGCGGAGTACCGGCTCGTGCCCGCACGTGCAGACCGGAAGGCCTGGCGGACAGGTGCACCCCTGCGAGAACTCGACAAACGTCTGCTTGGTAATGCGATCCTCAAGCGAGTGATAGCTGATGACCGCGATGCGTCCGCTCGGAGCAAGCCACCGAATGGCGGCATCCAGACCGGTCTTCAGAACGTCGAGTTCGTCGTTTATCTCGATGCGAAGCGCTTGGAACGTACGCTTGGCTGGGTGTCCGCCTTCTCGGCGGGCTGCAGCGGGAACGGCTGCCTTGATGACTTCGACGAGTTGCCTCGTGGTCTCAATCGGCTGGCGTGCTCGCTTCTCGCCGATGAAGGTGGCGATTCGTGCCGCCCACTTCTCTTCGCCAAAGTCACGGATGATCCGGGTGAGGTCGGCTACGTCATAGGTTGCGATGACCTCTGCTGCGGTTAGGGTCTGATGACCCGGATCCATCCGCATGTCCAGTGGAGCATCTTCGCGGTAGGAGAAACCGCGCTCCGGGAAGTCGAGTTGCGGTGAGCTGACGCCCAGGTCGAAGAGGAATCCATCGACGTAGGGCACGCCTGCTTCCATAAGCAGGCTGTCCAGTTCCCCGAAGTTCCCTTTGAGCAACTTGATGCTCTCTGGAGGTATTTGCTGGCCGAGGCGGAGTGTGATTTCTGCTGCGGTGAGTGCTGCGTCATCTTGGTCGATCCCGACGAGTAGTCCGCCGGGTACCACGAGTTGTAGAAGCCGTTTCGCGTGTCCTGCCCCGCCTAAGGTACAGTCGACGATTATCGAACCGGGGTGCGGCGATAGTTGCTGCGTGACCTCGGCCAGCAAAACTGGGGTGTGCCGGTATTCCATTTTCAAGCCCTAGAGCAGGCCGGCTGCGGCCAGCTCTTTCGCGAGGTCCTCGATCGACCCCTCTTCGTCACCGCTGTTGTACGCAGCCCAACGCTCCCCGTCCCAAAGCTCGAGACGGTTACCGTTGCCCGTGACGGCGACATCCTTCTTCAGTCCTGCGTACTCGCGCAGGACGGGCGGAAGCGAGATTCTCCCTGCCGAGTCGAGCTCGGCTTCGACCGCACCGGAGGTGAAGAACCGGCGGATGCGGCGACTTCTGGGATCGAAGTCTTCGCTGGCGAGCAGGCTCTCGACGAAGCGGTTGTACTCGTCGGCTGAGTAGACGTAGAGGCATCCCTCAAAACCTTTGGCGATGACCAACTTGCCAGTCATCTCGGCGCGGAACTTCGCGGGCAGGGAGATACGCCCCTTGGCGTCCAGCGTGTGCTGGTAGTCGCCGAGAAACATCCCTGACCCCCTCATCCCTCTCGCACCTCGGGACACCCCTCGTGAGGTCCCCGCTCTCGCAAGACGAACTCTATGACACTTCATCCCACATTGCAACACTCTCATGGGATTCCATACCACCGAAGCCCACCCGATGCCACGGTCGCCCACGGGCACATGCGACCCTTGTGCTGCCAAGCGGTCGGAAGGTTTCCGGCGGGCGCGCGAACCAACGCATCCGCACTCGCGTCTTACTGCTCGAACGGCGTTCGTGGCGCCTCACCTTGACAGCGGAATCAGATGGGAGCGGCGCAGACAGAGGAGTCGTTTGCCGTGACGCGAATTCAACAGGTAGAATCGAAGCGATTCTTCTGGCGACACGGAGGTTACGGGTCACATGACATCCAACTGGGCTGCAGCCGTTGTAAACGTCCTAATCCTTGCGTTCTTCGTTGTTTGCGCCATCGGCGTAGGCCTCGGAGCCTACGCAGCCTCCGTCCTGAAGAAGGCGGAGGACGCCAAGCGGGAGGCGTAAGCGAGCAAGTCGCTTGATCCACCCACACGCTCTGCTGTGACCGGACGCCCCATTGCCGCTGTAGTGGGGCGTCCGTCGTTTTCTCGAAACGTCCGCCGATTCGCGGAGGAGCGCGACCATGAGAACACGACTCTCTTTGCTGAGCGTTTGCGCACTACTAGCCCTCGCGCTCCTGACGTCCACCGGTTGCTCCGGCGGTACGAGCAGTAGCTCAGAACAGACGTCCTCGTCTGGAGCGGCACTGAGCGCCGTCGCTCCTAGCGGCCAACCGGCAGCAGATACCGCCGGCCCGACGGGCGGAGCCAATGCGGGCAAGGGCACCTCGGCGTCGCCGGATCGCCTTGTCATCACTACCGCCGCCATGAACGTCGGCGTTGACGACCTCTCGGCAGCGGTCGCCTCGATTCGAGCCCTCACTCAGCAAGCCGGTGGCTCGATCTCCCAGCTGACCATCAGTGACAACTCAGAGTCGCCGGCGCCCGAGGCGTCCGCGGCGAACTCGTCGGGAACGCGCCTGACCGGACCGGCCAACGCGTCGCTCACTCTCAGGATTCCGGCCGCTAGTCTCCCCGCCGTGGAGACGAAGGTCGCTGCGCTCGGCAAGCTGGTCTCGCAGACCTCCAGCGAGTCCGACGTCACGCAGCAGCACATCGACATGACGGCTCGGCTTGCGAACCTCCGTGCCGAGGAGACTCGGCTGCGGGCGCTACTCACGCGAGCGGGCACGGTGAGCGACCTGCTCTCGGTCGAGCGAGAGCTCTCGCGCGTTCGGGGTGACATCGAATCAATGCAGGCGCAGCTCGCCTATCTGGAGGGCCAAGCTGCGATGGCCACTCTGACTGTTACACTCGACCAGCCCGGTCCGGTAGTCAGACCTTCTGCGGGCGGCTGGGGACTCGTGGACGCAGTCACCACGGGCGTGCAGGGCGCCGCTGTGCTCGTGCGCGAAATCATCACGGCAATCATCGCCCTCTCCCCACTCATCGTCATCGGCGCTATCGTGTGGTGGCTGCTTGCACGCCGGGCGCGGAAGCATCGCACTCAGCGAGAAGCGCTCGCACAGCCCGCAGCCGCAGCGGGTACTCCGCTCGCCACCGATGTCCCACCGCGAAACCTAGAATCGCCCGACGTTCGCTCTGCCGACAACGCTCCCCCGACGTAGAGGACCGCCCGTGCTCCCTCGACCACGCTTCCGACTTCCACTGTGGGCCGCCGCGGCGATCGTAGCGGGTGCCTATCTGGTTCGCGCTGTGATGCGCGGGATGGACTTCCGTCTCGACTGGCCGGCCGATGCGGTCGCCCTCGGGATGTTCGCGCTCGTGGTCGTCATGGTCGCCTACGTGCGCAACGTGCTCGGGGGCGACACCGCCGAGAAGGGCGATGCCGCGACTTCGCCGCACCCCGAGCACAGCGAAGGCCCGCCGGCGCCCTGAGACGACCTGCGAGCCTTCGAGAGCCGCACGCTGACACCGAGCTAGCCCTTCGACTTGTACGGCTTGCCGTCGGCTGCGGGCGCAACCGCCTTGCCCACGACACCGGCAAGCACAACGACCGTCAAGACGTAGGGCAGCATCAAGAAGAACTGCGGCGGGATCTTGATCACGTTGCTGAAGATCTGCAGCTTGATCTGGAGCGCATCGGCAAAGCCGAAGAGCAGCGACGCGAGAAATCCGAAGCCGGGAATCCAACGTCCGAAGATCATCGCCGCAAGCGCAATGAAGCCTCGGCCGTTTGTCATGTTCTCGGTAAAGCCACCCACCTGCTCCAGGGCGAGGTTCGCTCCGGCCAATCCCGCCATCGCACCCGAGATCAGCACGGCGATCCAGCGGCCGCGTAGCACGTTGATGCCCACGGTGTCGGCCGCGCGCGGGTGCTCGCCCAGCGCGCGAAGCCGCAGCCCCCAGCGCGTGCGGAACATCGCCCACGTCATGAAGACAGCGAAGAACATGCTGAAGTAGACGATGGGCGTGTAGCTGAACACGATCGTGTTGATCCACGTCCACGTCGTGCCCAGAACTCCCGGGCCACCCATAGGGAAGTTGAAGACCGGCGGAATCGTCGGCACCGGGTCGGTCGTCCCTGGGTGGCCGAAGATCGCCTCCATCAGGAAGCCGGTCACGCCCAGCGCCAGCAGATTGATCGCCGTACCTGAGACGATCTGATCGGCCCGCAGGTTGATCGACGCCCAAGCATGAAGCGCCGAGAACGCCATCGCGGCAAAGACTCCGCCAAAGACGCCAAGCCAGGTGTTGTGCGTGAAGATCGCGACAACTGTACCGAAGAAGGCTGAGACCAACATCAGCCCCTCGAGCGCGATGTTGACCACTCCTGAGCGCTCGCACACTGCGGCGCCCATCGCCGCTAGCGCGATTGGGGTAGAGAGCCTCACCGCAGCTGCAAAGAGATCGGGTGTGAGGATCTGCCACAACATGCTCACGCTCCCACCCCCTTCCGCGCGCTGAACTTCTCGATCGACCATGTCACGATCGTCTCGGCGGCAATGGTGAAGATGATCACTGCCTGAATGATGTTGATGACCTTCTGCGAGACGCCCGCCTCGAGCTGCATGGTTCCGGCACCGGCGTCGAGCGCCCCAAAGAGCAGCGCCGCCGCGATCACGCCGAGCGGGTTGTTCTTGGCTAGTAGCGCGACGGCGATGCCTGTGAAGCCGAAGTTGTTCGAGAAGTTGTCGAAAAGACGTCCGTAGACTCCCATCACCTCGACGGCTCCGGCGACTCCCGCCAGCGCACCCGAGATGCACAGCGACTTGATGATCGTCGAGCCCACGGAGATGCCTCCGGCTTGCGACGCGAACGGGTTGTAGCCAACTGCGCGGGCTTCGTAGCCCAGCGTGGTGTACTTCAGAACGGCCCAGATCACGACTGCGAATAGCACCGCGACCACGATTCCCAGATGTGCACGGCCCGTCCCCAAGAACGGGATGATCGCCGAGAGCCTCGGCATCGAACTGCTGGGCGGCAGCTGCGCACTCTGCGGGATGCCGCTATTGTCGGCCAGCGGGCCTGTGACCAGCCACGAGACCACGTACTTGCCGATGTAGGTGAACATCATGGTGGTGATGACTTCGTTGGCGCCGATGCGGACCTTCATGAGCGCCGGGATAAATGCCCAAGCGGCACCTGCCGCGGCGGCGGCGATGATGATCAACGGGATCGCGATAAACGTGGAGAGCCCGCCGAATGTGATGCCAAAGTAGGCGGCGGCCAGCCCGCCCATGTACAGCTGGCCCTCAGCGCCAATGTTGAAGACGCCCGAGCGAAAGCCGTACGCCAGCGCCAGACCGGTAAAGATCAGCGGTGTGGTGCGCAGCAGCGTCTCGCCGATCGCTCGCGGCGTGCCAAAGGCTCCATAGAGCAGCGCCTGGAAGGCGGCAATCGGGTTTCCCCCTGTGGCCACGATGAACACAGAGCTGACCAGCACCGCAATCACGATCGAGATGAACGGCGTGATGGCCTTGATGACGCGCTGCATGCGCTCGCGCTGCATCGCGAAGTCCTTGTCGGCCGAGTCACCGGCCGGCGGTGGCACATCTCGCCCCTGACCCGGGGCTCGCAGCGCCGGCACGTTGTTGAGCGGGTTGGGCGACAGAGGCGTGTCGAAGCCGTCAGACATCCTGCTCACCCCCAACGTGGGCAGGCGTCGGCTCTTGAGCCGTCCCGATCGAACCGGCACGCTCTCCCTTGCCGCCGCCAGTCATGAAGTAGCCAAGCCGCTCCTCGGTGACGGTTCCGGACTCGAACTCGGCGACGATCTGGCCCTCGTACATGACCAAGATGCGGTCGGATAGCGACATGACCTCTTCGAGTTCCATGCTCACGAGCAGGATCGCCTTGCCCCGCTCCCGCTCGCCAAGGATCTGCCGATGGACGAACTCGATCGCGCCGACGTCCAAGCCGCGCGTTGGCTGCGCTGCGACCAGCACCTCCGGGTCGCGGCCGATCTCGCGCGCAACTACGAGCTTTTGCTGGTTGCCTCCCGAGAGGTTCTCGGCTGCGACACGTGGGCTGGGCGTGCGGATGTCGTAGTCCCCTATTCGCCGCTCGGCCAGATCTGCCATGGCTTGACGGTTCAAGATCCCGAAATGCGACACCGGCTGCCGGCTTTGGTCACCGAGGACAAGGTTCTCGGTGATGTCGAACTGCAGGATCAGCCCGCGCCGCTGACGATCTTCTGGGATGAAGGAGACGCCGGCGGCGATGCTGGCAGCGGGGTCGGAGTGTGTTATGTCTTTGCTCTTCAGCCGAATCGACCCGGAGTTGGCTCGCCTCAGGCCCACGATGCTCTCAACGAGCTCACGCTGCCCGTTACCGTCGACGCCGGCGATGCCGACGATCTCGCCCGCACGTACGTCGATCGAGACTCCGCGCACCGCCTCAAGCTTGCGGTCGTCAAAGACGTGCAAATCCGAGATCTGCAGGATCTTGTCGCCGGGGTTGGCTGGTGACTTGTCGATACGCAGCACGACGTCGCGTCCCACCATCATCTTGGCAAGCCCAGCCTCATCCGTGTCGGCCGGGCGCGTCTCACCTACGAGGCGACCCTGTCGCATGACCACGATGCGATCCGCAAATGCCATGACCTCGTCCAGCTTGTGCGTGATGATGACGACTGCAAGTCCCTCGTCAACCAGCTGGCGCACGATCGAGAAGAGCTCGACTACCTCCTGCGGCGTGAGGACGGCCGTGGGCTCGTCGAGAATCAGGAGACGGGCTTTGCGGTACAGCGCCTTTAAGATCTCGACGCGCTGCTGCATTCCTACCGAGAGGTCCATGACTCTGGCGTCGGGATCGACCGCCAGCCCGTAGCGTTCGGAGATCTCTACGACCTTGCTGCGAGCCAGTTTGCGATCGACGATCCCGTACCGCGTGGGCTCAAGCCCAAGCACGATGTTCTCGGTCACCGTCAGCGGCTCGACCAGCATGAAGTGCTGGTGGACCATGCCGATCCCGAGGTCGATCGCTTGCTTGGGGCCCTTGATGCGAACCGCCTCGCCGGCCACGGCAATCGAGCCTTCCTCGGCATCGAGCAAGCCGTAGACGACGTTCATGAGCGTCGTCTTGCCGGCTCCGTTCTCGCCGAGCAACGCAACAACCTGCCCGCAGTAGACCGACAGCGAAACATCGTCGTCGGCCAGAACTCCCGGGAAGCGCTTCGTGATGTGCTCGAGCTGCAGGATTGGCGTGGTGGTCGAGGCGGCTGCGCCGACGCTCGCCGGCGCCCGGTCGTCTGACATCTGGTCTCCTCACGCGTCGGGGGCGGCCGGCTCTGCCGACCGCCCCCGTTGTGTCACCTAGTCATGCGGCAGCGCAAAGTGAACTACTGCGCAGGAGCCGTTGTGGGAACGGTGATCGTGCCAGCTGCGATGTCGGTCTTTGCCTTCTCGACAGCGGCCTTCACATCAGCGGGGATCTTGGCGTCCCAATCGTGGTAGGGGGCAAGGCCAACGCCGTCTTCCTTCAAGCCGTACAGGACGTCAGCGCCGCCCTGAAGCGTGCCCTCGGAAGCCTTCCGAACGGTGTCGAACACCGCGACGTCGACCTTCTTGACCGCAGAGGTCAGAATCGTGTCGCCGATGCCCGGAATCGTCAGGAACTGGTCGGCATCAACGCCAATGAAGATGGCCTTGTTGTCCTGACAGGCCTTTGCGGTGCCCAGGCCAGTCTGACCAGCGGCAGCAAAAACAATGTCCGCGCCCTGGTCGATGAGCGCCTTGCCGTCCTCGATACCCTTCTGCTGATCTGTGAACGAGCCGGCGTAGACGCTCTTGACTACGACAGCCGGGTTGGCAGCCTTGGCACCAGCGATGAATCCGGCCTGGTAGCGCTGCACGGGCGGAATATCCATGCCGCCGACGAAGCCCAAGATCGGCTTGTCGTTGATGCGAGAATCAACGTTGGGCATGGTGGTCAGCTTCGCGGCGAGGTAGCCGGCGAGGTACGCGCCTTCCTGCTCCTTGAAGTTGATACCGACGACGTTCTTGATCGGCGGGCTGAACGACTCATCGATGCCGCCGAAGGTAACGTCCGGATAAGCGGTCGAAAGCTTGGAGACGGTGTCTGTCATCAGGAAGCCGACGGCGAAGATCGGGCTGTATCCGGCGTTTGCGAGGTTGGTGATGTTACTCTCGTAGTCGGTCGGTGCCTTGGACTCGAGAACCTTGATGTCGACGCCCAACTTGGCCTTTGCCTCCTGCAGACCCGCGTAACTCAGGTCGTTGAAGGACTTGTCGCCCAAGCCACCGATGTCGGTGACCATTGCGGTCTTGAGAGTTGCCTTTGCTGGTGTGCTCGTGCTACCCGACGATGCGGGCGTGCTACTCGAACAACCGGCCACGACCGCGACCATGAGCATCGCAACGAGCGCTGCCCCGCCGTACTTGAGCCACTTGGATCTCACGTAAGCTCCTCCTCCTCCAGACAGTGTGATTCCTCCCGCCATTCATTCTAGACCTTTGGCCCTGAGTATTGTCAGCCGCTCTGGGCCTCCCCGGGCACCTGCTAGGACTGCTAGCGAAGTCGCGCCCGTGGGTGTGTTGTCAGGTATTCCTCCCGAACATGGCGCCGGTCAACGTGGGTGTAGACCTGCGTCGTCGAGATGTCGGCGTGCCCCAGCATCTCCTGCAGCGCGCGCAGGTCGGCACCCCCTTCGAGCAGGTGTGTGGCGAACGAATGCCGAAGCGTATGGGGATGCAGTTCGAGCCCGACTCGGCGCCCGTACTTGCGCACCATCGAGAAGACGGCCTGCCGAGACAGCCGCCCTCCCCTCGCGTTGAGGTACACCGCCGAAGAGTCAACTCCGCGAAGCGACGACTTGGGTCGCAGGTAGCGCCTGCCGTCGCGCAAGTATGCGTCCAGCGCGTGCGTCGCCATGCCGGCAATCGGCACGAGTCGCTCCTTGCCGCCCTTGCCAAAGACGCGGATGTAGCCCTGTTTCAGGTCCAGATCGGTGAGGTCCAAGCCGGTCAGCTCGCTGACACGCATGCCCGTGCCGTAGAGGGTCTCGAGGATGGCGCGGTCCCGGAGCCCCGCTGGGCCGTCGGGGAACGGCTGACTGAGCAGCGCGTCGACCTGCTCGATCGACACTACTTCAGGCAGGCGCTCGGGGACTTTGGGCAGCGGCAGGCGGGCCGTCGGGTGGTTCTCGGTGATGCCCTCTCGGACTAGGAACTTGTGTAGCCCTTTGACGGCCGAGACATGCCGCTCGACTGTCGATGGCGCCAGACCGCGCATGCGCAGGTCGGCCACGTAGCCGGTCACGTCGTCGCGTGTCACATCCACGAGTTGGCCCACGCCTCGCGCCTCGAGGTACGCCACGTAGTCGCTCAGATCGCGCCCGTAGGCGTCGATCGTGTGCTGCGAGGCGCCCCGCTCGACGGCGAGGTGTCCAAGGTACTCTGCGACAAGACTGTTCACACGTCCGAGTATAGGTCGTCGGGACCCCGCGCTCCGCGCCGATGCGGCATCGAAACGAGCGAGACCCCCGAGGCTACGTACCTCGGGGGTCTCGGCGGATCGCTTGCAGAGCTAGATCGCGCTGTCGGTGCTGGGTGGAGCTGTCGGCGGCTCGGCCGGTGGCGGCGTCACTTTGGGCGCAGGTGCTGCCGCCGGGGTGGGCGCCGGGGTCGCCGGGGTCGCAGGCTTGGCAGCACTCGGGTTCCTGACCGCGGTCCCTGTCGAGGTCATTTGATCGCGAATGGAAGCCTTGATCGCCCTGACGGCACCGGCCTGCTCGGGGTCGGACTCGGTGAGAGGTCCGGTGGCCTGGAGCTTCTCGGTGGACAGGAGCGTCATGAGCAGGTTGAAGGCGTTGGCGCCACCGCCCCCCTCTCCCTCGCCGCCCGATCCGCCACCCATCTCGACGTATGTGCTCGGCACGATCGGGATCCCGGCGGCCTGGATCGCCGCGGAGAGCTTGGTCATGACGTCTTGGATGAGCTGGAGCTGCGGCCCGCCATAGGCGCGTACCTGCTCCTCGATGGCGATTGCTCGGCCAATGCCGACGCGGGCCTCACGGTCTGCATCCGCCTCGGCGGTCAGCTTGATGCGGGTTGCCTCGCCCGAGGCGAGCAGCTTCACGCGCTCGGCGTCTGCGCCAGCCAGCGTCTTGACGCGCTCGGCGTCTTGCTGTGCGCGCTGGAGTTCGGCTCGGCCGGAGTTCTCCTGGACCTGGATGTTGATCTCTGACTGCGTGAGCATCGTCTGCTGCTCGGCGATGGCCATGGCCTGCTTGAGCTCGCGTTCCTTGTCGGCAGCGATGCGCTGCTTCTCAAACGTCTCGAGCTTCTCGAACGCAACCTGACGGTCGCGGAGCTGCGTCAGGATCTGCTCGATGCGGGTGTCGCCTTCAGGCGAGCGCGGCGTGCCGATCAGCACCTCTTCGAGCTCGAGGTTGTAGTGCGCGAACTTCTCCTTCATGTCGACGCTGGACTGCGTCTGGATGTCGCTACGCTGCTGGATCAGCTCGATGAGCGTCTTGGTCTGTCCGATGTTCTTGAAGTACGCCGAGACCATCGGGTCGAGTGTCTGGTTCACGAGCATCTTGATGTCGCCGAAACGCTGGATGACGAGAGGCGCCTTCTTGTAGTCGATGTGAATGACCACCGAGAGCGGAAGCCGCGGCTCAAAGGCGTCCTTGGTGATCAGTTCGATCTCGGAGAGGTTCTCGTCGTAGCTGTGCGAGCCAACCTCGGACTGGATCCACTTCAGGATGATGTTGGTAGTCGGCACCATGCTGACCGAACCGGCGTAGGTGTTGAACGCGTACTTGCCAGGCATGAGCGGCTCGCTCCACACGCCGCGGTTGCCGTTAGCCACGAGTTCGCCGTGGCGATACTCCTCGCCCGACATATCCTCGCCCTTGGGGCCGTAGTAGCTCACGACCACCCCCGCGTAGCCCACCGGAACGATGATCTTGTTGATCAGCTCGACGGTCGCGAACAGGCGGTTGATGAAGTACGTACCTTCGGTCAGCACCATGTACTGGCGACCACGGTAACCGCCCGCGGCAAGGAACGCCTCTGGGTCTTGGAAGTTGTTGTGGTAGTTGGGGTCGCCCTGCTTGTCGCCGACAGCCGGAGCGATGATGTCGCCCATTGGCAGTGACGGACCGTCGTTGACCGTGATGATGCCGGTCTTGTCGTCGGCGCCCTTGATCACGATCGGGCTGAAGCCATCGACCGAGTTGAGGTGCTGCGCCATCGCCTGGATGGTGCCCTGCTCGGCAGCGGCGCCCATCGGCAGGTAGTAGATGCGCGAGTCGGTGATGATGATGAACTGCGCGAGGTTGAAGGCGTACGTACCTTCACGCAGGATCTGGCGTTGCGGACCGCGCTGGCCGCCCGCGTCCATGAACGCGCGCACGTCTTGGAACGTGTTGCCCTTCACGACCTTGCCCAGTGTCTGGCCCGGAGTGAGCGGAACGCCGTCACGCGCGAACACGTAGCCGATCTTGCCCTGCGAGATCGTAACGAGCGGCATGACGTGGACCTTGTACATGAGCGGCGAGCGGAAGTGGATTCCGCCTCGCAACACGTAGGGCTGGTAGCCGGCCTCGCCGTGCAAGGAGATGATCGCGTCCTTCAGCGAGCCCCTTGGGCTCCACCACTTCTCGACCACGCCCACCTTGTCGCTCGGGATAACACGCAGTCCGAGGATCCACAGCGCGACGATGAAAACAACGAGCAGCACCACTACGAGCGTGAATCCCCCGAATAGAACAGGCACGTTCCTCCCCCTTACGGAGCTCGACAATCGCTGGAGTTTTCTTCCACCGCCAGCATCGCTGCTAACAGCTTCGCCGCGTGTATCGCCAAACGCAAGCGGCCACCCGAGTGGGTGGCCGCCGTAGGTGCGATTGCCGTGCGAGGTGAGTGCTAGGCGATGAGCGACGCCAGATCGACGTAGTCCATTCCGTGAGCGTCGGCGACGCCCTTGTAGGTGATCTTGCCGTCGAGCACGTTGACGCCCTTGGCCAGTGCGGCATCGTCGGCGACAGCCTGCTTCCAGCCCTTGTCGGCGATGGCCAGACCGTAGCGCAGCGTGGCGTTGGTCAGTGCAAGCGTGGACGTATTGGGCACCGCACCCGGCATGTTGGCCACGCCGTAGTGCAGGACGCCGTCGACGAAGTAGGTCGGCTCGGCGTGCGTGGTCGCATGCGTGGTCTCGATGCAACCACCCTGGTCAACCGAGACGTCGACGATGACGGAGCCCGGCTTCATGTGCGGCAGATCTTCCTTGGTGACAAGCCACGGAGTCTTGGCGCCTGGCAGCAGGACGGAGCCGATGACGAGATCGGCAGCGTAGACCTGCTCCTTGATGTTGTGCTTGTTGCTGTACACCGTGCGAACGCTGTTTCCCCAGATGTCGTCGAGGTAGCGAAGACGATCGATGTTGACGTCCATGACGGTGACGTCCGCGCCCATGCCCTTGGCAACGTAGGCAGCGTTCGTGCCGACAACGCCGGCGCCGAGGACGACGACCTTGGCCGGCCAGACGCCGGGGACGCCGCCCATGAGAACGCCACGGCCGCCGAACGGCTTCTGCAGATAGGTCGCGCCCACCTGAGCCGCCATGCGGCCGGCAACCTCAGACATCGGGGCGAGCAGCGGAAGCGTGTGGTTCGGAAGCTCAACGGTCTCATACGCGATGCAGACAGCGCCAGAGCCGATCAGACCAACGGTCTGCTCGTAGTCGGGAGCAAGGTGCAGGTACGTGTAGAGAATCTGGCCCGGACGCAGCTTCGCGATCTCGACCGGCTGCGGCTCCTTGACCTTGATGACCATGTCGGCCTGGGCAAACACCTCGTCCGCCGTGTCGACCAGCTGGGCGCCGGCGGCGGAGTACTCGGCGTCGGTGAATGAAGAGCCGACGCCGGCACTCTTCTGAATCAGGACCGTATGGCCGTGGACGACGAACTCGTGGGCGCCCGCGGGGGTCATGCCGACTCGGAACTCATTGTTCTTGATCTCTGAGGGAACTCCGACGATCACGTGCGCACTCCCTTTCGTGGTTGGCGATCCTGCTGCCGAGGATTGATCGGCGATGTTTAGACTCGGGCCGTCGTGGCCCCAAAACGTGACTCAGTGTACGCTTTCCACGCATAGGTTCAAGGTCGTTTTGCATATCGAGCAAGCTTGGCGCGGGAGTCGTACAATCGATATGGCATATTGTTGGCGATAGGCCGAGGGGGCCAGATGATCGAGTACCTTCGAATCCCCAAGAACAAGTTCTGGGGTTGGGTTTTCTCTTCTCTAGCGATTGGGCTTCTCTTGGGTGCCGTGGGCGCGTACGCCATCGCGCGAGCATCCTCGTCTAAGCAGATCGACGACCTCAAGAAGCAGGTTGCGACTCAGACGTCGCAGGCCGCTTCATCGGCATCCGCGTTGCAGGCTCAGATCGACAGCCGCGACGCCTCGTTGACCGCGCTCGCCGCCAAGAACACGGCACTGCAGCAGCAGGTCGACTCGGCCAAGAAGCCGTCGAGTGGCTCCTCTTCCTCCTCGTCATCCACATCGTCGACGGTCACGCTTGAGGTGCTCTCGCGTTCGGTCAGCCCCTCCACCGTGGCGACCGGCGACAACATCACGCTCACCGCGAAGGTCCAGGGGCACCCCGACAAGGTCACGATGCGCATCTACAACAACACTATCGGCTACGACCAGTCGTTCACTCTCTCTCGCTACTCGCACACCTCGACAACGGAGACGTGGCGTCGGACGACCAGCGCGCCCAAGAAGAAGGGCACGTACCGCTATTACGCGACCGCGTATCTCGGCGGGAAGAGCGCCACGATGCCCAACGGCAGCGCCGTAAGCTTCAAGGTCGAGTAGTCGCGGGCACGCATTCGCTCAGTTCAGGCGCTAGAACGACTCCCCGCATGCGGCGCGTGCCGCAATCTCCCCAGCGGCGTACGCCGCCGCGAAGAATGCCGGGTCCTCGGCTGGGCCGCGTCTCATCGTCGTGACGGCGATACCGCGGAGATCCGGCGCCTCGTCGTACGGCGTGTACGCGTGGGCAGGACGGTGGAGACCCCAGACTCCCGCACCAGCGAGACGAGCGGCGATCTGCTCGGCGAGTTCGGCGGGCAGCGCGGGTACGGCTACAAGCGCTGGTGCCAGAGCAATGCCGGTGAGCGCGGCTAGCGTGTGATGACTCACGACACGATGGCGCTGTCGCGCGTCGGCGAATGACACCCTCAACGCGGCGATCGGAGTGCCCCCAAGCGCCGCCACCGCGTTGATAGCCTCGCCCTGCGCCACTCCACCGTGCCCGAATGGCGTGGCCGTGCCCACAACCCCAGGTCCGATCGCGACGATCGCTACGTCGGCGCTCGCGACGTATTTGGCGGCCAGGAGTCCCGAGTGCAGGTTGACCGACTCGAACTCGCCCCCAAACGCCTGACCGCACGAGATCGTCGAGTCCAGCAAACCTGCTGAAACGCACGCCCGCACGACATCGGAGAGCGGGAGTGAGAGCGATGCAGAGTCGGTCATGCAATATGCGATACGAAGCGACGGGTCGAACGTCTTGATCGCGGCCGCCGCCAGCGGCACCTGGCTGTGCAAGCCGCAACACACCACGGGTAGGCCATCGAGGCCCGTGGCCTGCGACATTACCGAGTGGTGGGGGCTCTCGGGCGACTCCACCGATAGCACGTCACGCTGCATTGGCGTGTAGCGCAACTTCATGATGTGGCCGCCGCTGGGTTCGTCGAACGCGACGCCTTCTATGCCATCGGCTCGAACGAGAACAAAATGGCGCCCGCCCGTCCCTAGACCGAGCCCGACGGCCGTCGTGTTGAGCAAGATGCGGTCGCCTTCGACGCACGCGCCACAGAGCGCCGGGTAGCAGATCGCCGAGCCAGGCTCCCCCACGTCGAGCGCAACGACCAGCAGCTGGAACCCGGTGGCTTCTTGCTCGACGGCCGTGACGGTACCCCAGACGAGGCGCATGTCAGGCTAGCGCTCCTCGGCCATGCGTTCGGCAACGGCCACGCAGATGTGCGTCAGAGCGACAAGGTCGGCGACGGCGATCTGCTCGTGGACGCCGTGCACGCCCCTCATGCCGCACGCGAGCGCCAGCACGGGGATTCCCTTGCCCGCGAAGACGTTGGCGTCCGAGCCACCACCCGTGCGAAACGTTCGCGGCTCGATGCCCGCTGCGTGACAGCCGTCGGCGACCAGGGCAACAAGCGGCGAGTCGTCGGGATAGACGAAGCCTTCGTACTCGCGAGTCCATACGACATCGACGCTGCCACCAGCCTCGTCCGCGGCAGCGCGAAGGGCCGAGTCCATCTCGGCTTTGAGCGCCTCAACCACTGCGCGGTCCAGCGAGCGGCATTCGCCGGTGACGTCGCAGCGAGCGGCGATGACGTTGGTCGCCGTGCCGCCCCGAATCGTGCCGACGTTGGCCGTGGTCGCGTCGTCCAGCCTGCCGAGCCGCATGCGGCTGATAGCGTCGGTCACCATGAGGATGGCGCTTACGCCGCGCTCCGGCGCCACCCCCGCATGCGAGGCGCGCCCGAAGAACTCTGCGGCGAACGTGTAGTGCGTGGGCGCTGCGGTGACGATACCCCCCGGCGAGCCCTCCGCGTCGAGCACGAGACACAGGTCGCAGGCGGCATCGACCGCCGTGTAGTATTTGGCGCCGATAAGCCCGACCTCTTCTTGCACGCTGAACAGCGCCTTGAGCTTGGGGCGCGGACCACCGCTCTCAACCAGGCGTTCGATTGCTTCTAGCGCCGCGGCGAGTCCGGCCTTGTCGTCGGCGCCCAGCACCGTCTCGCTCTCGGCGACGACGATCCCGTCCTCCACGCGCGGCACGACGCCTCGGCATGGCTCGACGCAGTCGAGATGCGCCGAGAGGGCCAGGACGCCCGGGCCGGTACCGGGAAGCTCGGCGATCAGGTTGCCGGTGTCCGAGCCGGTCGCACTCGCGCTGTCGTCGAAGCGCACGGTGAATCCCAGCGAGCGCAACTTCTCGGCGCAGTAGGCGCCACACGCCGCCTCGAAACCCGTCGGGCTGTCGATCCGGACGAGGTCGAGGAAGGTCGACAGCAGGCGGTCGTCGCTCAAAGGCACTCCCCTAGCGAGCGTTCTTGAACGCTACGGCAGCGCCGATGAAGTCGCGGAACAGCGGCGCCGGGCGAGTTGGGCGACTCTTGAACTCTGGATGCCCCTGATTGCCGACGAACCACGGGTGCTCCGGCAGTTCGATCATCTCAACGAGCTTGCCGTCGGGAGACAAGCCGCTGATGACCATGCCAGCGTCCACCAGCTGCTCGCGGTACGCGTTGTTGACCTCGAAGCGGTGGCGGTGGCGCTCGTAGATCAGATCCTCGCCGTAAGCCGCGCGCCCCTTGGTGTCCGGGACGACCTTGCACGGATATGTGCCGAGCCGCATGCTACCGCCCATGTCCTCGACGTCCTGCTGGTCGAGCATCAGGTCGATGACGGGATGCTCGGTGACCGGGTCGAACTCGGCAGAGTTGGCGCCGGGAAGACCAGCAACGTGGCGAGCGAACTCGGCCACGGCCACCTGCATGCCGAGGCAGATCCCGAAATACGGCACGAGGTTCTCGCGGGCATAGCACGCCGCGCGGATCTTGCCCTCGATGCCGCGGATGCCAAAGCCACCTGGGACCAGAATGCCGTCCATCTCGGCGAGGATCTGGTCGACCTCCTCGGGAGTGAGCGACTCGGCGTCGATCCAGTGAGTGTTGACCTTGTGGTCGTGGAAGATACCAGCGTGGTCGAGCGCCTCGTTCACGGACAGGTAGGCGTCGGGGAGTTGCACGTACTTGCCTACCAGCGCGATGTTCAGCTCGTCGTGAAGCGACTCCGAGTGCGCCACAAACGCATCCCACTCGGTCATGTCAGGCTTGCCGCACTTCAGGCCCAAGCGGTCGATGACCATCTCGTCGAGGCCTTGCGCGGCCAAGTTGCGCGGCACCTCGTAGATGCTGCGCGCGTCGAGTGCCGAGATAACGGCGCCGGGATCGACGTCGCAGAACAGCCCGATCTTGCGGCGTATGCCCACGTCGATGGGGCGATCGGAGCGACAGACGATGAAGTCGGGCTGAATACCGATGCTGCGCAGCTCCTTGACAGAGTGCTGCGTCGGCTTGGTCTTCAGCTCGCTGGAAGCGGCGATGTAGGGCACCAATGTGACGGGGATGTAGCACACGTTCTCGCGACCCTTGTCCTTTCTCATCTGGCGAATGGCCTCGAGGAACGGCAGCGACTCGATGTCGCCGACCGTGCCACCTACCTCGGTGAGGATCACGTCGGGCTGCGTCTGCTCGGCGAGGCGGTTCATGCGGTCTTTGATCTCGTTGGTGACGTGAGGGATGACCTGCACGGTACCGCCGAGGAAGTCGCCGCGGCGCTCGCGGCCGATCAGTGTCTGGTATACGGAGCCGGCGGTGACGTTGCAGTCGCGCGTGAGCGACTCGTCGATGAAGCGCTCGTAGTGGCCCAGATCGAGGTCGGTCTCGGCGCCGTCGTCGGTCACGAAAACCTCGCCGTGCTGGAACGGGCTCATGGTGCCGGGGTCGACGTTGAGATACGGGTCGAGCTTCTGGATCGTTACCTTCAGTCCGCGCGCCTTGAGCAGTCGGCCGAGAGACGCAGCCGTGATGCCCTTGCCGAGTGAAGATACGACGCCACCGGTCACGAAGATGTGCTTGGTCGCCATGGGTCTGGTTCCAGCTCCTAACTTTGGCCGACTTAAGTTCCTCCCCGACTGTTCGATTCTAGCCGTCGGAGGATTGGGATTGGGGACTTGTTTTCACGGAGTTGTGGGAGGCGGGGTCATCGGCGGGCAGGCGGCCGAGTCCGTCAAGGTACGAGAGCAGCGGGTTTGCCGAGATGACGCGCGAAAAGCTCCACTTTTCAGACGCGAGATTGAGAGCAAGAACGAGCGCCGCGAACGCGGCCAGACCCCAGACGGGCAGCGCCGCGACGACGAACAGCCCTGCGACGGCGCCCGCAGGGTTGGCTCCAGCGTCGCCGAGCATCGCGCGCTCACCCACGTCCTCGCGCCAGACGGCGACGACGGGCCCGAGCGCGAACAGCGCCAACATCGCAGCGCCGGCGGCGAGGCTGGTCGCAGGCAAAGGGCCGACTCCGGGAACGTTGGGCCACGCCGTCACCGCCCCGAGCACGCCGAAGATGGCGAGCACCGAGTAACTTTTGAGCGCGCGGCCGGGGCGAAGGTCGAGCAGGTTGAGCAGGTTCGACGTCAGCGCGATCGCCGCGCCCGCGAGCACGGTCAAACCCACTCGGGCCAGCAGCGAACCGCCCGCCGCGCGTCCCCACGGAGCGAAGCCAGAGACGATGCCCGCCACCACAAGCGAGGCGGCCGAGATGCCGAGCAGCTTGAGCATCCCGGTCGTGAGCCGCCCTTTGGCCAGCGCGCGCGTGTGGCCGCCGAAACCGCGATCGTCGGGCGAGCCCAAAGCGTCGTCGATCAGTCCGAGTGCAAAGACCGCGAGCGCGAGCGGGCCGGCGAGGATCAGTAGGCCGACCGGAGACGGCCCTGCCTGCGCTGAAGCCAGCAGCAGTGAGGCTGCCATGGCCCCTCCTGCCCACAGCACCCACACCACTCCGAGCCCGAGGTGCACCTCTCGGCCGCGGAAGTTGGTGCGCGGGGGTGAGGCGTCCAGCGAAGGGGCGAGCATGCGCATTCCGAGCCAGGGAACGCCGACTCCGAGCACCAGTCCAGTGGCTATCCAGGTCGCGGCGGTCACTGGGTGGGTTTCTCGGCGAGGATGGGGCGAAGCACGACTGCGATCAGCGCCGATCCGAGTGGCAGGATGAGGAACGCCGGCACGATGATGCCGCTGTCTTCAGTGAGATACGAGAGCACACACGCCACCGAGCACGCCCAGATCGCAGCGCGCAGGGCGGGGTTGTCCTCGAGCGCCGAGGCAAGCTCGGAGGGTCGGCGAAGCAGCATGATGGCGGCGAACGCAATCAGCGCGTAGAGCGCCCACGCCCACTCGGTCTCGCCTAGGACGCGCGCATTGGTCGAGGCCTTGCGGGCGACGAGCTGCCACAACTGCCCCACGCCCCCCTGCTGGGCGCTCGTGACCGAGCGGGCTAGGTGCGTCTTGGGGCCGTGCCCGAACACGTCGATCGCCGCAAATGCCGCGATGAGCAGCACGATGACTATCAGTGCGACGAGCACCATCTTCCAGGTGATCCGCCGCCCGTTCATCAGCGCCCATGCCACCACGAAGCCTGCCGAACCCCAGACGGCAACACCCACGTTCGCGCCCAGGAACGGCGCCGCCGCCGAGACCACCACGAGAGCTCCAAGAAGTGGGAGCCCGATGCGACGAAGGGCGCCCGCCCAGCGGGCTTCATGCCAGCGATCGAGCAGTAGGGCAACTCCCACGATGGACGCGCCGACGATGTAAGCGGCGGGCTGATTGCCCATGCCGTAGTAGCGCGCCGACTGTAGTGGCGAGTAGCCGGTGAAGTTAATGAAGGATAGCGGCGCGCCAAAGAACTGGTCGGCCACGAGCAAGACGACCGCGAACAGCGACAGTGCCGCGGCGGCCGTGCGCAGACCGGCGAATCTCCAGACAGCCAGCCCCGCGGCGAGTAGCACGAGCGACGCAGCGAGGAGCATCGCGATCGCCGCAATCGGCGAGCCAACGTTGGGGCTCACCACGAACATCAGCCAACCCGCCGGCTCCACGGCGAGAAGCGCCAAGGCAACCACGCCGAGCGCAATCGCACAGACGCGCTGGGCGCGCGGCACGACGCGATCGCGAAGCGCGATGAAGAGCGCGGCGAACGCAAGTGCCGCGGCGAACAGCTTGATGTAGGTGTCAGCGACCTGTGATCTGACGCCGTCGATCGAGACCGCCGTTGTATTGAGCGCGACAAGATGCGCGATCCGCTCCTCGGCCGCCGCAGGCCCTTCGGCGCTGGTGAGCGAACTTCCAACAACTTGGACCGGGCGCGTGACGCCGGCGGCCTGCAGCGCACCCGCCGTGATGTCGAGGTTGGTGAGAATGCCCGCACGGTGGGTCGATGGCGAGTCCAAGTAGCCGTGCAGACCCATACCCGACACAAGCAGCGGGCCGAAGCCCTGAATGTTGCTCACCGGATCGCTTGCAGGCGACTGTGCCGCGACCATCAACGTGTCGCCGGAGCGCGTGTGCGCCTGCGCGAGCGCGACCACTCGGTCGAGCTCAGTGACGGCTGCGGCGTGTTGCGCTGCGGCTACGTTGGGCGCGACCTGCCCGGCGTTTCGGCGAGCGCGATACGCATCCCCGGGATCGAGGGTGAGCAGCGCAGGCCCGCCGTGTGCCGTCGCGCTGGCGTCAAACGCGGCCAAAGCTCGTGCGAACGCCGAGACATCGGTCTTGACGCCGTAGGGTGCGGCGCTGGCTTGCTGCAGCAGGTCGGGAGAGACGTCGCCCGCGTCGACCAAGCCACGTTCGTCGATCGAGGCGACAGCGGCCGGTCGCTGCAGCCGAGGGCCGCCGCCAATCTGCTCGCCCGCGTCGGAGTTGCCAATCGCCCCGGTCACGCCGCCAGCGTCATGGATCGCCTGCCCGAGCGTACCGATCACCACGTCGGACTCCGGATCGGCGTTGGCCGCAAGCGTCATGGGCATACCCGGGAAGCAGATGATCGAGCCGCCAACGGCGTGGCCTGTAGTTCGTCTGAACACCTCGGCGGCCGACAGACCACCCACGCTCTCGGTGACGTTGTAGGCAGGAGGCGCTAAGAAGTTGGGCGTGGCCCAGTTACCTGCCGAGATGTCCAACGCACCCTCGAGCGCCGTGGGCGGCTCGCCGTTCTCGCGATTGCGCATGCGAGCGTTGACGTTGCCGATCGCGCCCGTCTCGGCGAGGTGCCAGAGTGTGGGTGTCGCCGTGGGAGTGATATCGGCCCAGGTGAGGCCGGTAGCTATGACAATCGTCACTCGCGGGGATGCTGGAGCGGCGGCGGCAACGGCAGCTCCGGACGTCGCCAGGCACAGCGCGACGAGCGCAGCGACTGCGATAGCGATGGTCCACGCACGCTTCATTCACTGTCTCCACGAACGGCTCTTGGACACGGCTGTGCCACGTCTCGCCGAGCGGTCTCGGCCCTGCTTCGGGGGGATTGGCAGTGCGGGTGCGTGAAGTCGCGACCCGGGCACCGTGCCCGTTCGAAGTATAACAGTCTTACAGTTGGGTTCCGCGGTGCCGCGGTGTCTAAGCCATTCGCTACACTGGTGCGAGCTAGGGTCGACATCCACGGCCCTTCGACACCGACCACGCCGAGGAAAGGCACATCCATCAGCAAACCCTCCATCGCGCGCTCGACTGCCCTGATGTCAACGCTGACACTGGTATCGCGCATCACCGGCTTGCTTCGCGCCTGGGCGATGGCGGTCGTGCTGGGCACCTACGTTCTGGGCGCCGCGTACTCGGTGTGCAACAACATCCCCAACATGATCTTCGAGTTCGTCGCGGGCGGAATCATCGCCTCGTTGTTCATCCCCACGTTCATGGAACTGCGCGAGCAGAAGAGCGACGAGGAGGCGTGGCTGTTCACCAGCCACATCTTCAATCTCGCGGTGGTCAGCCTCGCCACGGTCGGCATCATCGGGACCGTGTTCCCGGCACCATTCGTCTGGACGCAGACGTTCTCTCTTTCACCCGCACAGGCAGCTGTCGTTGTACCGGTTGCGACCTATCTGTTCCGTTTCTTCGCGCTACAGGTCGTGCTCTACGGCGCCGGCTCCATTATCTCGGCGCTACTGAATTCGCAGCGCGAGTACTTCTGGCCAGCGGTCGGTCCGATCTTCAACAACCTCGTGGCCATCGCCACGATGATCGCGTTCGCAGCAATGCACGGGCAGCTCACCGGTCCCGGTATGACGCAAGGCTGGGCACCGGCGGTCTTGGCAGGTGGAACCACGTTGGCGGTCGTCGTCATGTTCGCGGTGCAAATACCCGCGGTGCTCAAGACGGGCTGGCGTTGGTCTTGGGGGTTCGGGCTGAAGGACCCTGCGATCCGACGCCTGTTGCGTCTCGCGGTTCCCACCGTTCTCTACGTCGCCACGAACATGATCGCCGTGTCGGTTCGTAACTCCTCGGCGTTCGGCGCCAATACCAACTTGGGTGGACCGGCAATTCTTACCTACGCGTGGATGTTCTACCAGCTCCCCTACGGCATCCTCGCCGTCGCGCTAGCCACAGCGGTGTTCACCGAACTCGCCGATGCGGCTGGCCGCCACGACGCCGGCGATTTCCGCTCGATCTTCTCGCGCGGCATGCGCGCCACCGGAGTTTTGATCCTTCCGACGTCGGCGATTCTCGTCGCGCTGGCAATTCCCTTGATGAGGCTGTTCCGCTTCGGCGCTTTTCGAACAAGCGATATCCCCGTGGTCGCAGGTGCCTTGCGCTGGTGGGCCGCCGGCCTGGTCTTTTACGCAGCGACGATGTTCCTGCTGCGCACGTACTACTCGCTCAAAGACACCTACACCCCGATGTGGGTCAACCTGATTCTCACGTTCGCTGTGCAGATCCTGCTCTACCGAGTGCTCACAACGGGCATCGGCGCTTGGCATGGTCTGGGAATCGACGGCATCCCCATCGCCGACTCGGTCTTCTACCTCTGCATCTCGGTAGTGCTGGCCCTCATGCTGCGCAAGAAGATCGGCGGCTACGATGCTCGCGGCGTCGCCGTGACCTACCTCCGCATGGCGATCGCCTCGATCGTGGGAGCCATCGTCGCGTGGGGCATAGCACAGCTGCTTACGACTTCCATGGGCGGCGGCGTCGGCTCGGCGCTGACTCAGATCGCCACCGGAGGCATCGTCGGCCTGCTGGTAGCGTTTGGGGTGGCACGGCTGCTCGGCGTCGCCGAGATCTCCATCGCCACCGACCTCGTGGCGCGAGTCGTCTCCCGCCGCACCGGCCGCTCATGACCGACATCGCGGTCCTGATTCCGGCGCACGACGAGGCGACTCGCATCGCCGCGACCGTCGCCGCCGCGGCCGCGATTCGCGGCGTGACACGCGTAGTGGTGGTCGACGACGGCAGCGAGGACGACACCGACCAGGTCGCCGAGAGGGCCGGCGCCAAGGTGGTGCGGCTCTACGGCAACCGCGGCAAGGGCACCGCGCTGGAGGCCGGCGCATCGCGGGTGGAGAACGCCGACATCATCCTGCTGCTCGACGGCGACCTTGGCTCGACCGCCGCTCAGGGAGAGGCGCTGCTCGCTCCCCTACTTGCCGGCGAGGCTGACATGTCCATCGCATGCTTCCCACGGGTCGAGAACGGCAGGGCGGGGTTCGGCATGGTAAAGAACCTTGCACGCTGGGGCATCCGTAAGCTCGGCGGGCCCTTCGAGGCAACGTCTCCCCTCTCAGGACAGCGCGCCCTGACTCGCGCGTGCTTCGCGACCGTGCGGCCGTTCTCGGCGGGCTATGGGGTCGAAGTTGGACTCACAATCCGTGCGCTGCGCGCCGGCTTCAAGTTGACCGAGGTCGAGACTACGATGGCTCACGCAGCCACAGGCCGAGACCTCAAAGGGTTCGTCCATCGCGGACAGCAGTTCGTGCACGTCGCCATCGCGCTCGCGAAACTCGCGGGCGAAAAGACGCCGGTCAGGCGCACCGGCGGCGAGATCTAGGGCATCTGGGCGCGGCGCCTCACGCGGCACGCATACCGTTCGCGCGCGTACGTTGCCTCCCTACGGCTTCGGCACCGCCGGGAACGGGCTCGCACCTCTGACGCTGTTGCTGTAGTAGCCCTGCTGCCCACCGGTCAGAAGCGCTACCAGCGTGAAGCGGCCCGCGCTGGTACCCAGCGTGTCGAACGCCGAGAGCTTGCGCGCGGCGGCAGCCGCTGCCACGCCTGAGTTCGAGTCGATCGTCTCGGCACCCATCGCATACATACCGGCGGCCCCATACGCCTGAGACACGTCGAGGCCCGCCACGTCCGGCTGGCCGTCGAACGCGGCCAGGTCGACCGCCATCGTCGCCACGGTCGACGCCGAGAACCCCGAGAGCTTCATCGCGCCCGACGAAACGAGCGCATCGCTGAGCGTGTGCGCCGTAGCCGCTCCACTCCACTCGGCGGCCAACTGCTTAGCGACCTGCTCGCGCGTAGGTGTCACGGTCGCACTGCCCATGGCCGAAGCCGCTGCGCTCGCGATGGTCGACTGCGACAGGCCGAAGCCGGGCTTGGACAGTGTCACGACAGCCGCAGTACCCCCGGCGCCCTTGACTGCCTTGACGGCCTCATCGGCACCCTCTCCCGACGCACCGCTGGTCAGGATCATGACGGTTCGCCCAGCGAGGCGTCCGGCGGTCCACTCGTCGGTCATCTGCGAAGCGTAGGCGTCTTCCAGACTCAGGGAAGACCTCAGCGCGGTGTTCTGCTTCTTGATGGTGTTGAACTCGGACTGCAGGCTTGAGACGAGCGCGCGTTGCTGCGAGTCGAAGACGCCTTGGCGAACGACCAAGCCGCCCAGCACGATGCCGATTGCGAGCGCCAAGAAGACGGCGACGAGCGAGGCGATGTGATAGCGCAGGTTGTACATGGTCACCCTTCGATGTGCCGAGTCGAGATGTTACGCACCGAACATGATACGCATGCGCAACACAATCAGCTCGATGAAGGCGCGCGCGGAAGGCGAGATGAGGATGACCGTGCCCACGACGACGATGCCGGCGACCAGTATCAGGAACAGGTAGCTCGGGCTGACCGAGGCGCGATAGAGCTTGTTGACGCCCTTGGCGTCGACGAGCTTGGGGCCGACCTTGAGACGCACGAGGAACGTCGAGGCCATCCCTTTGCGGCCCTTGTCGAGGTACTCGACCAGGTTAGCGTGCGTGCCGACCGCAACGATAAGGTCGGCTCCAGACTCCCACGCCAGCAGGAGCGCGAGGTCCTCGCTGGTGGCCGCCAGCGGCCACGCGACCCCGTCGAGCCCGAGCTCCTTCAGGCGCGCCATTCCGGGCGCTCGGCCGTCAGGGTAGGCGTGCACGATCAGCTCGGCGCCGGACTTCAGCGCCACGTCGGTCACCGAGTCCATGTCCCCCACGATCACGTCGGGCTCGAAGCCCGCCTCCATGATCGCGTCGGCGCCACCGTCGACTCCGATCAGCACCGGTCGCATCTCGTTGATGTAGGGCTTAAGCGTGTCGAGGTCTTCCTTGAAGTCGTAGCCGCGGACCACTACAAGTACCTGCCGGCCCTCGATGTGTACGTCGGTCGGCGGCACCCACATCTCATCGATGAGGATGCCTTTTTCCTTCTCGAGGTACTCGATCGTGTTGCGCGCGAACCGGTCGAGCTGCTCGCCGAGACCAACCTTCGCGGCCTCCATGCGCTCCTCGACATCCTTGACCGAGAGCCTCGTCCCCGTCGCGATGACTTTCTTGCCAGACAGGATCTCGTCGCCGATCACCTGTATGATGTCGCCCTCATGGATCTGCTCGAAGATCTCGCATCCAGCCGCGTCGATGAGCGTGACTCCACCGCGCGTAAGCAGCAGCGGGCCGAGGTTGGGGTAGGCGCCGGAGATCGAAGGAGCCGCGTTAACGACAACCTCGACGCCAGTCTCGAGCAGCGACTCAGCGCTCACGCGATCCATGTCAACATGGTCGATGATCGCGATGTCGTCCGGCCCCAGTCGTTTGACCAGGTCTTTTGTTCGCTTGTCGAGTTTCGCGACGCCCTCGTGGCGCATGTGTCTCCCACGGATTGAATTCGCACGCCCATGCAGCGTTCATCGCACCACGCCAGCACCGTGCCGACTGCGAATGCTACCACTCGGCATGCGCCGTCGTGTGACGTCCGAGTGGAGATGCTCGGTCAAATCGGCTGCTTGGCCGCTCGCAACAGTTCGCGTGCGTGGGCGATGGCCGTCGTAGAGTCGTTACCCGCAAGCATGCGAGCAATCTCGGCGACTCGAGACTCCGCCTCGACCAGCTGAACACTCGTGGCCGCCGAGAGTTCTCCTAGCGACTTGCTCACCACCAGCTGGGCATCGGCATACGCGGCCACCTGCGCAAGGTGCGTGACGACGATGACCTGATGGCTCTCGGCGAGCTTGGCAAGCCTGCGCCCGACGGCATGTGCGGTCGCCCCGCCGATACCCGCATCAATCTCGTCGAAGACGAGCGTCTCGACGGTGTCCGCCTCGCCCAGCACACCCTTGAGCGCCAGCATGACGCGCGAGATCTCGCCTCCCGACGCGATCTTCGCGAGCGGCCGCGGGGGCTGACCGGGTGCGGGAGCGAAGAGGAATTCGATGCGGTGCGAGCCCTCGGCTGTCCAATGGTCGAAGGCCAGATCGCTGATCGCGACCTCGAAACGCGCACCTTGCATGGCCAGGTCGCTGACAGCAGCACCCAGAGCGTCGATGAAACTCGGCACCGCACCTGCTCGGGCCGCCGCAAGCCGATCCGCTGCAACCCGCAGGTCGCCTTCTGCCGCCTCAACGGCCTCGTCGGCAGCACGCATGCCCTCTTCGCCCGCGTCGAATGCGGTGAGCGATGCCACGGCATCATCTCGGGTGGCAATCACGTCGTCTAGGCGCGGGCCGTACTTGCGAATCAAGCCATGGAGTTCGGCGGTGCGCGCGAGCAACGCATCGAGTGACGCGGGATCGTGCTGGATCGCGTCGCGGTACGCGCGAAGCTCGGCGCCGGCGTCGTCGGCGAGCGCGCCAGCCTCGACTAGCCGCTCCGCCAGCGCATCGAGCGCGGGGTCGATGCCGGCGCTCTTCGCGAGTTCGGCGATGGCGAGCGCGAGGCAGTCGGTGGCTCCTCCATCGCCGCGAACGAGCTGCACGGCTTCGCTGGCCGCATCGGCGAGTCGCTCGGCATGCTGCAGCGCTGGCAGGCGAGCTTCGATCTCGGCATCCTCACCGGGAAGCGGTGCGGCAGCGCCGATTTCGTCGGCGACAAACCGCAGGTAGTCGGCGTTGCGGGCGCCCTCGGCGAGCTGTGCGGCCAGATGGTCGCGGGTCGCCACGGCGTCGCGGTGCGCGGTGCGCGCGGCTCGATACTCGTCGCGTGCGTCGGCGGCCGCGCTTCCCGCCCACCGGTCGAGATAGCCGACGTGGCTCGCAGGCTGCAGTAGCGCCTGGTGATCGTGTTGTCCGTGCAAGTCGACGAGCGGCCCGAGCTTCTCGGCGAGCAAGCCGACGGTCGCCATCTCGCCGTCGAGCGTGCAGCGGCTCCGGCCGTCGGCACTCACGCGACGGCGTGCGACGATCTCCTCCCCCGCCGCACCGAACCGGCCCTCGACCATCGCCTCGGAAGCGCCCGCCCGCACGGACCCAGAGTCGGCTCGATCGCCGAGCAGCAGCTTGAGCGCGCCCAGGAGCGCCGTCTTGCCGGTGCCGGTCTCGCCGGTGAGCGCCGTCATGCCCGGGCCGAACTCGAGCCATGCCTCCTCGATGAGAGCCAGGTCGCGAACGTGCAGCTCGTCGAGCATGTCTAGCCCCCGAAGAACTCGGACGAGAGCGTCTCGTAGAAGTGGCGCCCGTCGAGTTTGACCAGCAACACGTCGACCGATCCGCGGGACACTGTGACGCGCTCCAGGAGCTGCCGGCACGGCGTTGGGTCGCCGTCGACCACGAGACAGGCGTCTGCGCGCGTCGGGTCCGGAAGGGTGATTTCGACCGTGTCGTTGACGTCTGTGACGATGGCGCGGGATCGCAACGTGTGCGGCGCCACCGGTACCACGACCATGCCGCCGAATCCCGGCGCGACAGCAGGGCCGCCCGCCGAAAGCGCGTATGCGGTGGATCCGGTCGCGGTAGCGACCACGATTCCGTCGGCGCGGGCTTTGAGGATGGAGTGGCCGTCGATCGTCAGGTCGAACGCGACCACGCGCCCCGAAGGACCGCGCGATACGACGATCTCGTTGAGCGCGAGATAGCTGCCAACCGGTCGGCCGTCCATGATGACCTCCGCGCGCAACGTGGCGCGCCGCTCCACGCGAGCCTCCCCCGACAACGTCGTCTCGATTGCCTCGCGCATGTGCTCGGGGCTCGCTCCAGATAGGAAGCCGAGTCTCCCGAACTTCACCCCGAGCATTGGGATCTCAGCGCCGCCGAGCAGATGCACGGCCTTCAGAATCGTGCCGTCGCCGCCCAGTGCAACCGTGAGCGCCAGATCGCCGAAATCGGTCGACGCCACGCCAAAGTCCGCGAGTCCGGACTCCTCGGCGTCAGACTGCGCCAGCACGGGCTCGAGCCCCTGTCCGAGCAGCCACGTCGATAGCTCGGCAGCCGCGGCCACCGCGCCAGGATGCCGCGTGTTGGGTACGAGCAGAACCCGCATGCTCACAAGCCTCCCAGCTTCTCGTGTGCTAGGGCGACGACCTCTTCGGCCGTCGCCGCAGTTGACTCTCCATCGCGCCCCGCCCACAACCAGAACTCGATGTTACCCTCCGGGCCCTTGATGGGCGAGAACGTCAGGCCCCTGATCGCCAGTCCGGCCTCGTCTGCGGCGGCGGCGGCCCCACGCAAGACCTCGATGTGGACGGCAGGGTCTGTTACGACGCCCTTTTTTCCCACGTGCCCCTTACTCGCCTCGAACTGCGGCTTTACCAGCGCGACGAGCATACCCGCCTCACCGAGCAATGCCACAACGTGCGGCATCACAGCCCGCAGCGAGATAAACGACACGTCGACCACCGCAAGGTCGAAAGGCGCTCCAAGCTCCGTGGGATCGGTGGCGCGGATGTTGGTGCGCTCTACGACAGTGACGCGGTCGTCCGTGCGAAGTGACCAAGCGAGCTGTCCATAGCCGACGTCGATCGCGACGACATCCGACACACCACGCTGGAGTAGGCAGTCGGTGAATCCGCCGGTGGATACACCCACGTCGACCGCGTGGGCGCCCGAAACGTCGATGCCGAAGACCTCCAGGGCACCGTCCAGCTTCTCCCCACCGCGCGAGACGAAGCGTCGGTGCGCTGTGATTTCGATGACGGCGTCCTCAGTGACGGGCTGCCCAGCCTTGGTGACGATCTCGCCATCGACGCGCACGTCCCCGGCGAGCACGGCCGCCCGCGCTCTTTCGAGCGACGGCAACAGCCCGCGCTCAGCGAGCTCCGCGTCGATGCGGCGCCGTGTCACGATCGTCCGCCTCTCCTGCTGAGTCCAGCGAGCCAGAGCTCGACGCCACGTCCTCGAGGCGACCGACGACCGCGGCCGTCACGCCTTCAGGGGTAAGCCCCATGTCCGAGAGCAGGCGCGAAGTCGCACCGTGCGTAACGAAGCAGTCCGGAATGGCGAGCCGCAGCACGGGTACGGTCAGCCGAAGATCGGCCAGCGCCTCGCAAACGCCGCTGCCGAAGCCACCCATGCTGGTGTTCTCCTCGACGGTAACCACCAAGCGGTGGGAGTTGGCCGCCCACGAGATCGTCTCAAGGTCGAGCGGCTTGACCCACCGAGCGTTGACCACACTTGCCGAGACCCCCGCGGCCTCGAGCAGGTCAGCAGCAGCTAGGCATGTCTGCGTCATGCGCCCTGCAGCCAGCATCGCGACGTCGCTGCCTTCTCGGCGGATGTCGGCCTTGGCGGCCTCCCAGGCCCGGGCCTCGGCGGGCAGCTCGAGACCGATGCCGGCACCACGCGGGTAGCGGATGGCCACGGGCCCGTCTGCGACGATTGCCGTGTGCAGCGCCTCGGCGAGTTCGATCTCGTCGGAGGGCGCGAGAATCGTCATGTTGGGGATCGAGCGAAGGTACGTCAGGTCGAAGACGCCGTGGTGAGTGGGGCCATCCTCGCCCACAAGGCCCGCGCGGTCCAAGCAGAACACCACGTGCAGGTTCTGCAGCGCGACATCCATGATCAGCTGGTCGTAGGCGCGCTGCAGGAACGTCGAGTAGATTGCGACCACCGGGATGCGGCCGCCCACGGCCATGCCGGCGGCCATGCCGACAGCGTGCTCCTCGGCGATACCGACATCGTAGAAGCGGTCGGGATAGGCCTTTGCGAAGCGGTCCAGCCCGGTTCCCGACGGCATTGCGGCGGTGATAGCCACGATGCGGTCGTCGCGGGCCGCCTCGGCTACGAGAGAGCGCGAGAACGCCTCGGTGAAGCTCATCGGACCGCCACTCCCGTTGACCTTGCCGGTCGCGATGGAGAACGGGCCGATTCCGTGGAACGCGTCGGGGTGATTCTGGGCGTGCTCGTAGCCTTGGCCCTTGCGTGTCACGGCGTGAATGATCACCGGGCCATCGATGCTCTTGGCGCGCTCGACCGAAGCCTGCACCTGCGCGATGTCGTGGCCGTCGATGGGGCCGACGTACTTCAGCCCCAGCTCCTCGAAGAGCATCCCAGGCACGAGGAGCTGCTTGAACGACTCCTTGACCGCCTCGCCAGCGCCGACCATGACGCGGCCGATGGGGTGGATCGCGAGTGCCGACTCCACACCGTCGCGAAGGCGCGTGTAGCGCGGATCCAGACGCACGCGAGCCAGGTAACTCGCCAGCGCGCCCACGTTCTGCGAGATCGACATCTCGTTATCGTTGAGTACGATCACCAGCCGCGTACCGAGATGCCCGATGTGGTTGAGTGCCTCAAACGCCATCCCGCCGGTGAGCGAACCGTCCCCGATGACCGCCAAGATCGTCTCGTCACCGCCGCGTGCGTCACGCGCCAGCGCCATGCCGAGCGCGACCGAGAGCGAGTCGGAGGCGTGACCGGTGTCGAAAGCGTCGTACGGGCTCTCGCTGCGCTTGGGGAAGCCGCACACGCCGCCGTACTGTCGAAGCGTGTCGAAACGGGCGAGCCGTCCGGTGATGAGCTTGTGCACGTACGACTGGTGGCCGACGTCGAAGATGATGCGGTCGGCCGGGCAGTCCAGTGCGCGGTGGATGCCGAGGGTCAGCTCCACCGCTCCCAGATTGGGAGCGAGATGCCCGCCGGTCGCCGAGACGGTGTGCACAAGCTCGTCGCGGATCTCCTTGGACAGACGCGTCAGCTGGACGTCAGAGAGTGCTTTGACGTCGCAGGGCGCGCTTATCGAGTCAAGGATGCGTTCGGGCACCGAGCGAGATCATCTCCATTGCGTTGCTTCTGGCTTGGCTACGGGCCGTCAGATGAGGATACTTCCCCCGCTGCCTGCGGGACAACGAGCGTAGACGCCGTGTTACCGCTCGGCAGCCGACGGGTCGTCGGCGTCTTGAAGGCTCTCGGCGGGCGATTCTTCGGCCCAAGCGTCGTCGGCGTCCTCGAAGTCGTCGGAAACCGAGTACTCGCTGACCTCAATCACCTCGGCGACGAAGTTGCCGTCGTCGTCGGAGATAACGACGTCCTCGATGACCGCGACACCTTCGACCACAACGGTCTCGTCTTCCCCCGACGTCTCGACAGCAGCCTCCGGCTGCGCTGCCTCGGGCACTGCGACAGCATCCTCCACCGCACCAGAGACCTCCTCACCACCAAGCTCGGGTGGCGTGGTGCCGACCCAGTCCTGGTGGTCGATCAGCTCGGTACAGGCGTTGGCGAGACGAACGCCCTCCTCGAGCAGATCGAGGCTCTTCTCCAGTGACGTGTCCTTCTTGCGCACCTGCGACACGATCTCCTCGAGTCTCGTGCGCGCCGTGCTGAAGCTGTACGATTCGTCGGCCATGCTACTCAGGCTCCTGATCTGCATGCTCTTCGCGCCTCAAAGCGATCTTACCGAGCACTCCGTTGACGAACTTCGACGAGTCCTCGCCGCCGTATACCTTGGCCAGCTCGACTGCCTCGTTGATCGCCACGCTGGGCGGGACCTCGGCGTCGTAGAGGATCTCGTAGGTGGCAATGCGCAAGATGTTGCGGTCGACCAGCGGCATGCGCGTCACGGCCCAGTTCTCCGAGACCTCGCCGATCATCTCGTCCAGGCCGTCGATGTACTTCTCAACACCGCCGACAAGCTCTCGGCAGTACTCATCGGGCTCGCCGTCTTCCAGCGAGTACATCTTCAGGCCGAGAATGCGGCTGATGGTGTCCCCGGTTATGTCGCGTTGATAGAGGATCTGCAACGCCTGGCGGCGCGCGCGGGTACGCTCAAGCATCCGCTACTCGGCGAACACGATGCCGTCGACATATACGTCGACGCCGGCGATCTCGACGCCCACCTGGCTCGAGACTGCGTCCGCTACGGCAACCTGCACCGCGGTGGCGACGTCCTTGAGCTTGTGGCCATAGAGCACCTGGATGTGGATCGTTGCGGTGATGCCTCCGTCTTCGGCAACACACACGTCGACGGCGCGAGCGCCCTTGCGGGCACCTTTCTGGACCAGTCCGGCGATGCCGGGGGCGCCGACGGCTGCAACGCCTTCGACGGTCTCGGTGGCCATGGTCACGATTGTGTCGAGGACTCCGGGCGCGATACCCAGGCCTTCGAGGCGAATCTCATCAGACATCGTCGTCTCCCTTGCTGGCGCCTAGACCGACATCTCGGTCTCGACGAAGTCAGTATAGACGTCGCCTCTCTGGAAGGCCTCGTTCTCCACGACCGCCTGATGGAACGGGATCGTGGTAGGAATGCCCACGACGATGAACTCGTCCAGGGCGCGACGGGCGCGCGCGACAGCTTCGTCGCGCGTCTCGCCCCACACGACCAGCTTGCCCAACAGCGAGTCGTAGGTGGGCGGTACACGGTAACCGGAGTAGACGTGGCTGTCGATGCGCACTCCGAAGCCGCCAGGAGGGTTGAACACTTCGATCAGGCCGGGGTGCGGCCGGAAGTTGTGCGCGGGGTCTTCGGCATTGATGCGGAACTCGATGGCGTGTCCACGCTTGACGATCTCGGCCTGCGTCTTGTGGCGCATCTCCTCGCCTGCGGCGATACGAATCTGCTCCTTGATCACGTCGACGCCCGTAATCTGCTCGGTGATGGGATGCTCGACTTGGACGCGCGTGTTCATCTCCATGAAGTAGAACTTGCCGTCGGTGTCGAGCAGGAACTCGATCGTGCCGGCGTTTTCGTAGTCGACGGCGCGCACGGCCTTCATCGCGGCCTCGCCCATCGCGGCACGCAGCTCGGGGGTCAGTGCCGGGCTCGGCGCTTCTTCGACGAGCTTCTGGTGACGACGCTGGATGGAACAGTCGCGCTCGTAAAGGTGCACGGCATTGCCGTGTGAGTCGGCCAAGATCTGCATCTCGACGTGACGCGGGCGCAGTAGGTACTTCTCGATGTAGACCTCGTCGTTGCCGAACGCCGCAGCTGCTTCGGTCTTGGCGGCCACAAGGTTAGACTTGAGCTCCTCGGCGTCCTTGGCCACGCGCATGCCCTTGCCACCGCCGCCCGCACTCGCCTTGATAAGTACGGGGAAGCCGACCTCCTCGGCGAAGCGCAGCGCCTCGCTGTAGCTCTCGACGATGCCGTCGGAGCCCGGGACGGTCGGCACGCCAGCCGCCATCATGGTCTCGCGCGCAACCGACTTGTCACCCATACGATCGATCGCGTCGGGCGACGGACCGATGAAGACGATTCCCGAGTCGGCGCAGGCACGCGCGAAGGCGGAGTTCTCGGCGAGGAAGCCGTAGCCGGGGTGGATCGCTTGCGCTCCGGTACCCAGAGCCGCCGAGATGATGTTGGACATGTTGAGGTAGGACTGAGGGGCCGGCGTTGGGCCGATGCAAACGGCATGGTCGGCCATGGCGACAGGCAAGGAGCCCCGGTCACCTTCCGAGAAGACGGCTACGGTCTCGACGCCCATCTCCTTGGCGGCACGGATGACGCGAAGCGCGACTTCGCCGCGGTTCGCGATCAGGATGCGATCGAACACAGATGACCTCCGGCTTTAGGCGGGCTCGTAGTAGAACAGCACGGCGCCGTACTCGCACAGGTCACCGTTCTTGGCCGCGATCTCGCGGATCACTCCGGCCTCCTCGGCGGGAATCTCGTTCATGAGCTTCATCGCCTCGAGGATGCACAGCGGCTGGCCTTCGACGAACGCGTCCCCCACGTGCACGAATGCGGGCGTGCCGGGAGACGGTGCCTCGTAGAAGGTGCCGACCATGGGTGCGACAACCGTCTTCCACTCCGCAGGACGTGCGCCTGGGACTGGGGCGGTCAGCGGGGGCTCGGACGCCGGTGCGGGCGCTGTGGATGCGGACGCAGTCGCTGGGGCGGCTGCAGGAGCGGCGACTCCGCCTCGACGCACCGTGACCTTGGACTCGCCCTCTTCGATCACGATTTCGGAGATGTCTGAGGCCTCAACGACCTTGATGAGTTCACGGATCTGGTTGACGTCCACCGAGTCTTCCTCCCTGACAGTGTGAAGTTCTTCGCTCATCATGAAGACCGCCTTCTCGGCGCCCTCCTTGTGGGAACTCAAGTACGTGCGCGCCTCGTTGGGGAAGAGGGCGTACATAAGCACGTCCTCCTCGCTCTTCGCGAGATCCCCAATCTCTGCCTCGACCTCGGCATACGTGGTGGTGACCAGCGAGCCAGGCCGAATGTCGGCCGCAAGGGGTGCATCGCCGCCCAGAACCTTGTCGACGACCTCGGTGTTCATCGGACCCGGCGCCTTGCCGTAGTAGCCACGGATGTAGTCACGCATCTCTTGCGGCACGATGTTCCAGCGCTTGCCGGTTAGGACGTTCATAACCGCCTGCGTGCCGACGATCTGCGAAAGCGGCGTCACGAGCGGCGGGTACCCAACCTCCGCGCGAACCTTCGGGATCTCGGCGAGCACGTCGGGGAGCCGGTCCAAGGCCTTTTGCTGCTCCAGCTGCGAAACGAGGTTGCTCATCATGCCACCGGGGACCTGGTGGCTGAAGACCTCCATCGACAGAAGCGTGGTAATGCCGCGCTTGAGGTGCTTGCGCTCGCGCACGCCCTCCCAGTACTCGGCGATCTCGAAAAGCAGGTCGAGGTCCAAACCGGTGTCGTACGGCGACTCCTTGAGCGCAGCGACGATCGTCTCGACCGCCGGCTGGCTGTTGCCGAAGGCCAGCGCAACGACGGCGGTGTCGACGATGTCGGCACCCGCCTCGGCGGCCTTCACGTAGTTCATCGGGGCCATACCACCGATGTAGTGACAGTGAACGTGGACCGGCAGGCCGATCTCGGTCTTGAGCGCACGGACCATCTTCTCGGTACGGAACGGCGTCAACATGCCAGCCATGTCCTTGATGCAGATGGTGTCGGCGCCTAGCTCCTTGAGCTGCTGCGCGTACTCGAGATAGGAGTCCAGAGTGTGCACCGGGCTGACGGTGTAGGAGATGGCACCCTCGAACAGGCCGCCGCACTCCTTGACCGCGGCCGCCGAGGCCTCGACGTTACGGATGTCGTTGAGCGCGTCGAAGACGCGGAAGACATCGATTCCGTTGCGCTTGGATGCCCGAACGAAGCGTGTGACGATCTCGTCGGAGTAGTGCTTGTAGCCCACGAGGTTCTGGCCTCGGAGCAGCATCTGAATCGGCGTGTTGGGCAGGTGCTTCTTGACCGTACGCAGTCGCTCCCAAGGGTTCTCGTCGAGGAAACGCAGGCACGAGTCGAAGGTCGCACCGCCCCACGCCTCTATCGACCAGTAGCCGACTGAGTCCATCTTCGGGAGGATCGGCAGCATGTCGCCGATCTCCATGCGCGTCGCCCACAACGACTGGTGCGCGTCGCGCAGTGTCGTGTCGGTGATGTGCACAGGTCGCATCGCTTCTCCCTCGTGAATACGAGAATGGATGGGTCGCTCCGACCTTCTCAAGGTTCCGGCCCGCCAAGAAGGTGCGTAGTCCAAAGATTATATACGAGGCCGGGCGCGGCCGACATGCCTGCGCCCGGCCCGATAAGCCAGCTGGTGTCGCATACCGCGCTAGACGCGCGTGATGTAGCGCCCGTCGCGCGTGTCGATCCGTAGGCGCTCGCCCACGTTGATGAACATCGGGACTTGAACCACAGCACCGGTCTCCAGCGTCGCAGGCTTGTTGCCGCCTTGTACCGTGTCGCCCTTGAAGCCGGGATCCGTCTCGGTGACCTCGAGCTCGACGAACATCGGCGGCTCGACACCCAGGTATTCGCCGTCGGCGGTCATGACCTCGACCTCGTCGTTCTCGCGGGGCCACTTGGCCTGCTCGCCCACGAACTCGGCGTCAAGTTCGACCTGCTCGTAGTTGCTGGTGTCCATGAAGTAGAACGTGGCGCCGTCGTTGTAGAGATACTGCATCTTCTTGTTCTCGATGCGCACGTCGTCGAACTTCTCGCCCGAACGGAACGTGTACTCGACTACTCGGCCGCTCTGCAGCTCCTTGAGTTTGGTGCGCACGAACGCACCACCCTTGCCAGGCTTGACATGCTGGAAGTCGATGATGACCCAGCGCTTGCCGTCGTGGAGAATGCACATGCCGTTCTTGAACTGCGCGGTGGTAACAGGCACTTCCGCACTCCTTCTTCAACGCGTCGTCCGCGTGTGCAGACGTCAGCTATAGCTCCAACAGATCCTTGGTCGACCGGGTCAGGACTCGTGCTCCAGACTCATCGACGACCACCAAGTCTTCGATTCTAACACCGCCGAACCCCGGCACATAGATGCCCGGCTCCACGGTCACAACAGACCCCAGCGGCACTCTGAGTTCGCTTCTGGGCCCGAGACCCGGCAGTTCGTGGATCTCGAGGCCCACGCCGTGACCGAGCCCGTGACCGAAGTACTCGCCGAATCCACGCTGCGCGATCACCTCGCGCGCTGCACGGTCGATCTCGCTGCCTGTGCGCTCCGGGCAAACCGCAGCAGTGCCCGCGGCGTTTGCGGTCAGGACCGCGTCGTAGATCTCGCGATGTCTATCGCTCGAGCTGCCGATCACGACCGTGCGGGTCATGTCCGCGCAGTAGCCGCCGACACGTGCCCCGAAGTCTAGAACCACAAAGTCACCCTCGGTCAGAAGCCGCTCGCTCGGATTCGCGTGTGGCTTGGCCGCGTTGGGCCCGCTTGCCACGATCGGGTCGAACGCCACTCCTTGGCTGCCGGCTCGGCGCATGAAGAACTCCAGCTCGAGCGCGACATCCCGCTCCGAGACGCCGGGCCTGAGCACGCCGGCCAAGAGATGGTCGAACGCCGCGTCCGTGATCTGCTGCGCGGCGTCGATGCGCTCGA